>NZ_SORI01000018.1 GCF_004366815.1 Aminivibrio pyruvatiphilus
GTATCCCTCCAATGTCGATTGTGAGCCTGCTAGCCCAATCGGCAGGATACGCCACTTATTTTTCAAAGTCCATACACCAGATATGAGTTTAACTCGTCACCAGGCGCTATTCCCCTGATTCGTGGCACTTGGAATCTTTCTGGTTCAGGTTATTGGGGTAGCACTCCAGTCACTGACAGTGGAACAGTCACTCTGGTTTCATACATCAATAACGCTGGATATGAAGTTATTACAAAATTCTTCTACGAGGGAATAATACGGGATGGGAGTGGCAATCTCCTTTTAAGAGACAGTTACACTCTTGACGTTGAGCTGGGCGCAGGTATTGTAGTAGACTCAATGACCGACATTATTATTGGTCTCGACAGTAATCAATACAATATTTCTCTTCAAAGCGGAGTTCTCGCCTCAGCTCATAGAACTGGGGTTATTGAAGGAAGATGGGTTTCGGCGGATTATACCTTTACAAGAAACTCGGTTCCCGCAATAGAACCCCCTAGCTCCATACCGAGTATTGGGGGGACTTGGAATGTTTCGGGAACAGGAATGTGGTATGAAACAGGGACATCGCAAGGAATGAGAGTAACAGATAGAGGCCAATCTACTTTTTCTACGATTGTTGATTCGGAAGGTTACGAGATCGTTGTCGGGATGTCTTACGCCGGCGAAGTACGGGACGGGGCAGGTAATTTGCTGTTTACAGACTCCCATACTATTAGTCGTGATGAGCTAGATGGGGGAATTCGTATCACGTCAAAAAACTTCCCAGTTGTCTTTCGGGACAATAGAGAGGCTTTTTCCATAGAAAGTTCCTCAAGGACAACTTCAATACGAAGAGGGAAGGCCCTTGACGGAATCGTCGAAGCGAATTATACATATACAAGAGGTGGCGGAGATAATGGTGGAGGCGGTGGGGGCGGGGGCTGCAACACGGTGTCTATTTCTCCTGTAGCCGCATTGCTTCTTTTCCCATTCCTTCTTCTTCTGAAGAAATAGAGAAAAACTAATTGGGAACAGGCAAGTCTTAAAGATTTGCCTGTTCTTTTTGGCATCCCATTTCGCAAGGTTTCTTGCAGATGAGCTTTTCCTGAAACTCCAATCAGGCTTTTTCCCCGGCAACTTACTGAAATCACCGTTTCAAGTTTGAAACAGTGGTTCTTCTGACTGTCTTATCCCTTAACCAACTACCGAGGAATCCTCGGTAGTTGGTTAAGGTGCAAGTTCTCCCTCTTGGTGGATGTTTGAAAAGAGGAGAGAGTGAGACTTTATCAGAGGGGCACGGGAAGAGAGCAACCATTTCGTTTTGGGTCATCCAGAGTATTTCCCCGTCACTTCTCTTCATTCGCCGCAGGCAGTTTCGCTGTTTCTCGGATTTTTTGCCAGCTTCTTTTCCTCTGCCTTGAGCCAACTTTCCTGTTTTTTTGTGTCTTCTTCCGGCGGAATGATTTTCAGGCTTGATCCCCCGGTGACCGGGCATTTCACGAACTGTTTGGTGCAAAATAGAAATTGAAAACCAAGGTATGAAAAAGCCCTCCCGAAACTTCGGGAGGGCCGGTCGGTTCCTGGAAAGGTGTTTTCCGGGCTAGGCCAGGAAGTGCCGTCCGAGGGCGTCGGCGGCGAGGATGGCGGAGCACACGTCCTCAGGTGAAACGGCGAAGGGCATGTTGTGGATGGTCTCGCCGGGGGCGCAGGCGGCCCTGGCCACGTCCATGATCCTGACCCGGTCCGCTTCCTTCACGCCCATTTCCTCGAGGGTCACGGGCAGTCCCACGGAGGCGCAGAAGCCCATGACCTCCTCCAGTTCGTCCTCGGGGGCGTTCTCGAGGACGAGCTGCACCAGCGTCCCGAAGGCGACCTTCTCCCCGTGGTAGAGTCCGTGGCACTCCTCCAGCACGGTGAAGCCGTTGTGGACGGCGTGGGCGGCGCCCAGCCCGCCGCTTTCGAAGCCGAGGCCGCTGAGGAAGGTGTTGGCCTCCACGATGTTTTCCACGGCCTTCGTGCAGCTCCCGGTTTCCACGGCGAGAAGGGCCTTGAGGCCGTCTTCGAGGAGGGTGTCGTAGCAGAGTTCCGCCAGGGCGAGGGCAGCCTTTGTGGCGTGTCCGCCGGGCATGTTGGTCTTGTCGGCGGCGATGCAGGCCCGGGCCTCGAAGTACGTGGCCAGGGCGTCTCCCATGCCGGAGACGAGCAGCCGGGCGGGGGCGTTGACGATGACCTCGGTGTCCATAAGCACCGCGTCGGGGTTCTTCGGCAGGACGAGGTATTCACTGAAGACGCCTTCGTCCGTGTAGATCACCGACAGGGCGCTGCAGGGCGCGTCGGTGGACGCTATGGTGGGGACGATGATCACGGGCGTTTTTTCATAGTAGGCCACGGCCTTGGCGGTGTCGAGGATCTTCCCTCCGCCCACGCCGATAACGGCGTCGCACTTCTTGTCCCGGCAGACGGCCCGGATCCGGTCGATTTCGGTCTTTGAACATTCTCCGTTGAAAATCTCGAACACAAGGGCGGATTCGTTCCCCCGGAAGCCGGCCTTGAGGGTGCTCTCAAGACGGCCCAGTCCTCCCCTGCTGAGAAGAACGAGGAATCTGTTCCCCATGGCGCCGATGTGGTCCTTCAGCCGCTTCAGTTCTCCGTAGCCCTGGATGTACTTTCCCGGGGCGATCATGATTCTGGACATGAACAACACCTCGCTTGATATGATATTTCGTTCACTATTATATCATACCAAAAAGCCCCCGGAGGAACGAAATCCGGGGGCGGGAGTTATTCTCTTTTCTCTTTCCGCTACTTCTGCCAGGTGAGGGCGAAACCGGCGAAGAGGGCGCTTCCCAGGGGAAGGGCATCCTCGTCGATGTCGAATTTCGGGTTGTGGTGGGGGTAGACCTGCCCCTTGTCCGGGTTGCACGATCCGTGGACGAAGAAGGTGCCCGGCACTTTTTCCAGGAAGAAGGCCACGTCCTCCCCTCCCATGGTGGGCTCGGAGATTTCCTTCACCTTGTCGGCCCCGGCGACGCCGGCGGCGAAGACCTGGAACTTTTTCGTGAACTCCGTGTCGTTGATCAGGGCGGGAGGGCCGGCCTCGTATTTCACTTCCGCCTCGCCCCGCATTCCCTCGGCGACCCTGGACGCGATGGCTCGGATCCGCTCCTCCACGAAGGCCCGGGTGGCGGGGCTGAGGGTCCTGACGGTTCCCTCGATGGTGCAGCTCTCGGCGATGATGTTGAACGCCCTGCCGCCCTCGATGCGCCCGATGGTGAGCACCGCCGGGTCGAGGGGCGAAAGCTCCCGGCTGAGGATGGTCTGGAGCTCCAGAACCGCCGTGGATGTCATGGTCACCGGGTCCACGGCAAGATGGGGGGTGGCCCCGTGGCCGCCCTTGCCCTTGAAGGTGATGATGAACCGGTCCACCGCCGCCATGAGGGACCCGTACCGGACGCCGATCTCGCCGAAGCCGATGTCCTTCCAGAGGCAGCCAGTGTGGAGGCCGATGAGGGCGTCCACGGCAGGGTTTTCAAGGGCGCCGTCGTCAATCATGGCCTTCGCTCCGAGGACGTTTTCTTCCGCCGGCTGGAAGATGAACTTCACCGTGCCGGCAAGCTCGCTCTTTCGAGCGAGAAGGAGCTTCGCGGCGCCCAGGGCCATGGCGGTGTGGGCGTCATGGCCGCAGGCGTGCATGAGGCCGTTCTTTGAAGCGAAGGGAAGCCCGGTTTCTTCCTTGATGGGGAGGGCATCGCAGTCGGCCCGCACGGCCAGCGTCTTTCCGGGAAGGGCCCCTTTGACGAGGGCTGTCACGCCCCACCCTCCCACTTTTTCCCGAATATCCTCCGCCCCCATTTTCTTCAGTTCCTGCACGATAAAAGCGGCGGTTTTCGGCGTTTCAAGACCCAGTTCCGGAATTTCGTGAAGCGAGCGCCGCCACGCGGTGATCTCTTCAGACAGAGCCCGCGCTTCGTCGAGAATGACCTTCATGATATCTCCCCCGTTCTTTTGAAGGTTGAAACACTGCTATTTTACCTCATCTTCAGCCCTTTCAACCGGGTCCGAAGTGGGGTACACTTGCGGCGGTGCCGCGGGAAAAGGAGCCGGAGCGGAATGTGCCGGAACCCGCGGACTGAAAAAGGAAGGAATCGTGATGTCATGGCCGAAACGAAAAACGCCCTCTCGTTCCGGGGCGTGAATTTTTCCTACGGAACGGACCCCGTGCTCCGGGACGTGACCTTTTCCGTTCCGCAAGGGGAATTCCTGATTATCATCGGCCCCAACGGCGGAGGCAAGACCACCCTGCTGAAGCTCGCCCTGGGGCTGCTCGTTCCGGAGTCGGGAACCATCTCCGTCTTCGGAAAAAAACCGGGAGAGGACCGATCCGTGGCGGGATACGTCCCCCAGGACACGGGGCGGAACAGGGACTTCCCCATCACTGCCCTTGAGGTGGCGCTCCAGGGGAGGCTCGGGTTTCCGGGGGGGAGGCTTTCTTACGGAAGAAAGGACCGGGAGGCGGCCATGGAGGCGCTGAAGGCCCTGAAGATGGAGTCCCTGGCGGATCGGTCCATGGGCGAGCTGTCCCAGGGGCAGCGGCAGCGGGTGCTCATAGCCAGGGGGCTGGCTTCGGATCCCGGCGTCCTCTTTCTCGACGAACCTCTGGCGAGCATCGACCCCGAGACCAGGGACATGCTGCTGACCCTGCTGGGCGAGCTCTGCGGTCGGCTTACGGTGGTGATGGTAAGTCACGACATGTCCGCCGTCTCCGCCCATGCCACCGCCGTGGCCTGCGTCAACCGGAAGGTGTTTTACCACGACTCGGCGGAAATCGGTCCCGATGCCATGGAGCAGGTCTGGGGAAGGTGTCCCGTGGAGCTCGTGGCCCACGGAATCCCCCACCGGGTGCTGGCCGTCCACGACCATGATCACGGCGGGGAGGGGTGCAGCCATGACTGACCTGCTGCAGTTCGAGTTCATGCGGAACGCCCTCTGGGCCGCCCTGCTCTGCAGCGGCCTGTGCGGCATCCTTGGGACCATGGTGGTGGTGAAGCGGTACGTGATCCTCGCCGGGGGTGTGGCCCACGCGGCCTATGGCGGGGTGGGACTCGCCCTTTTCCTCGGGTTTTCCCCCAGGCTGGGCGCCGTGGGGTTCTCCCTGGCCCTGGCCCTGCTCATGGCCTGGGTCATGCTGAAGAAGGCCTCCCGGGCGGATGCCATCATCGGCGTCATCTGGGCCGCCGGCATGGCGGCGGGGATCATCTTCGCAGACCTCACCCCGGGCTACGGTTCGGATCTTATGAGCTACCTCTTCGGCAGCATCCTTACCGTGGCCCGGGAGGACCTGCTGCTCATGGCGGGGCTGCTGGCGGTGACCCTGTTCGTCGGGATGCTCTGGAGCCGCGAAATTGCCGCCTTCTCCTACGACGAGGATTTCGCCCGGACGAGGGGCGTGCCGGTGACACTGCTCCATTTCGTGGTGGTGGTGCTCATCTCCGTGGCGGTGGTGCTCATCATCCGGGTGGTGGGGCTTATCCTGGTGATCGCCCTGCTGACCATCCCCCCGTCGGTGGCGGAAAAATATTCCAGGTCCCTCTGGACCATGATGGGGGTCTCCTGCCTCCTCAGCGCCGCCTTCTCCCTCGGGGGGCTCGCCCTGGCCGTGCGGTTCAACCTCACCGCGGGGGCGGTGATCATCCTGGTGGCGTCGGCGGTCTACCTGGTATCTCTGGTCATTCCTGCCGGCGGAAGGATGAGGTGATTTTCTGATCCGCTTCCCGGGCGGTACCTGAGAGTATCCCCTGGATCCGGTCCCTGGAATTTTCAAGATGGCGTACCGCCATGGTCCGGGCCTCTTCCGGGTCCCCTCTCCTGATAGCGTTCACAATATTCCGGTGTTCGGAGTACACCTGGTCCGGCCACTTTTCGTAGGGGAGCTTTTCCCTTTCCCGGTTTCCCACGGAGACAATGCCTTCCGTGTACAGACGGGAGGTTCCTTCGTACACCCGAAGAAGAACGGGATTGTGGGCCGCTTCAACAATGGCGGTGTGAAGAATGGCGTTATACTGAACCCCAAGTGAGCCGATCTCGGGATGGTTGTTTTCCCGAAGGGAGTACAGCTGTTCAAGGGCTCCCTGGATTTTTGCCATGTTGCGCTCGTTCCTCCGGAGTGCAGCAAAGGCAGCGGTGGGGCCTTCAATCATTGTTCTCAGCTCGAAGACCTGGGCGATGGCGTCGCTTGGCCATACTGTGAGGAGATTCAGGCTGTCCAGAACGTTCCGGGTTCCCTTTCCTCCCACGAACATGCCCTGCCGCTCCCTGATGTCGATGATTCCCAGGGCTTCAAGGGCAATCAATGCCTCCCTCATGAAAGACCGCTTCACCTGGAAATATTCGGCCAGTTCCCTTTCGGGGAGAAGCATGCCGTTTTTTGTTATGTCCCCTGCCTGGAGGGCCGTGTAAATCTGCCTGATCAGTTCCCTTTTGACGTCGTTCATCTCCGCTGCGCCTCTTTCCGCTTATGGTCTGCATTGAAGGAAACCATACTATACAGTATAAAATTGCTCCCTGAATATCAATATGATACGATACTGGACGCAATTGGTCGAGCAAGGCCGAGCACAGAAAGTGCCCCCGCTCTGGAAATGACAGCGGAAAGATTGTCAGGGAGCGGTTTTTAACTGTTTTTCCTTTGAAGACACCCCCGCAGAATGGAGAGGATATTTATGGCATCAAGGGACGCGCTGAAGATTTCCGAAAGGGACAGCGTGGCGGTTGCGCTGAAGCCTCTGAAAAAAGGTGACTCAGTGGCTCTTGGATCCCTGGTTCTTGAGATCAGGGAGGATATCCCCCGGTATCACAAGTTCTCCCTCAGGGATATCCGGCAGGGCGAAAAAGTGATCAAGTACGGAGAAAGCATCGGAGAAGCCGCGGAAGACATTGCATCGGGCGGATATGTGCATGTTCACAACGTAAAGAGCCTGAGGGGGTAGAACAGTGAAGAAGATTATGGCATACAGGAGACCGGACGGGTCAGTGGGCGTCAGGAACAAGGTGCTTATTCTCCCTTCGGTGGTGTGTGCAGCAGAGACCGCGCGGATGATCGCCATGCAGGTCCAGGGAACGGTAGCGCTGCAGAATCACCTGGGGTGCGGGCAGATAGGCAGGGATGCCAGAATGACCATTGATACTCTTGTCGGGCTGGGAAAGAATCCCAACGTTTTTGCCGTTCTGGTGGTCGGGCTTGGGTGCGAGACAGCACGGCCCAAAGAAGTGGCGGCGGCAATTGCCGAAAGCGGAAAACCAGTGGAGTGCGTGGTTATCCAGGAAGCAGGAGGGAGCCTGAATGCAGTCAGCCAGGGAGTAAGACTGGCCATGGACCTGGCGGCGAGGGCAAGCCTCGAGCAGAGAGTTCCGTGCGATGTATCGGACCTTGTGGTGGCAGTAGAGTGCGGCGGATCCGACCCCACATCCGGGGTGGCTGCGAATCCGTCCGTGGGCTCTGCCTGCGACAGGGTTGTCAGGGCGGGAGGCACCGTTATTTTGAGCGAGACGACCGAGCTCATCGGAGCTGAGCACATCCTTGCGGCGCGGTCCGTGTCCCCTGAAGTTGGAGAGCAGCTCTGCTCCATATGCCGGCAGATGGAACAGCGGGCTCTGGATATGGGGACCAGTCTCCGGGGAGGAAACCCGTCTCCGGGCAATATTGCGGGAGGGCTCACGACCCTTGAGGAAAAATCCCTGGGCTGCGTGCACAAGGCAGGAACATCAGTTCTCCAGGAAGTCCTTCCCTACGGCGCGGCTCCTACGAAAAAAGGGCTTGTCATGATGGACACTCCGGGCTTCGACGTGGACTCCGTCACGGGAATGGTGGCAGGGGGAGCCCAGATCTGCGTGTTCACAACAGGGCTCGGCACTCCCGTCGGCAACCCCATAGCTCCGGTCATCAAGGTCACAGGAAACCCCTCGACGTTCTCCAAAATGAGGGACAATATGGACATCAACGCGGGTGTCATCCTCGAAGAGGAGATGACCATCGACGATATGGGCGGGACCATTTTCGAAGAGATCATCGCGGTGGCCAACGGGAAGCAGACCAGGGCTGAAATCCTCGGCTACTGTGAGTCCAGTTTCTGGCGCTGCGGAACATGTGTATAGACCTGTATCCGGAAGGAGCGGAATCATAGTGGGGCGCAGAAAACCTGAAGAAATAACCGAGGCCTACTACGTGGGGCTCATGAGCGGTTCGGGCTACAGGGCGAAGGATCTCCGAAAGCCTGTCATCGCCGTCGTGAATTCCTGGACGGACGTCAATCCCGGCCACAAGCCCCTTCTTGAGCTTGCGCGGTACGTGAAGGAGGGCATCTGGGCAGGAGGGGGGACACCCGGGGAGTTCAACGTCCCCGCCCCGTGCGACGGGATCGCCCAGGGGCCCGGCATGCACTACATACTCCCCCAGCGGGACCTCATAGCGGGGTCCATCGAAGCCATGGTCGAAGCCCATGGCTTTGACGGCATGGTCATGCTCGCCTCATGCGATAAAATCATTCCCGGAATGCTCATGGCCGCCGCCAGGCTGAATCTCCCCACCGTTTTCATCACCGCGGGGGCCATGATCCCCTACGCCGAGGGAGGCCGGGAGTATGTGGCCTGCGACGTGAAAGAGGCCATAGGCAGGAGAAACAGCAATTCCATAGATGATGAGACCTTCGAACGGTGGACGACCCACTTCTGCGCTTCCGGGGGAGTCTGCTCCATGTTCGGCACTGCAAATACCATGGGGACCTTCCTGGAGGCGACCGGGGCGGCTCCCTTCGGATCGGCGACCATGCTCTTCTGCGAAGCCGGGAAGATGCGCCAGGCACGGGACGCCGGGGAGCGGGCGGTCGAACTGGTCCGTGAGGGAATTACCTTCTCCGGGATCATGAGTGAAGCGTCCCTCCTCAACGGAATCAGGTACATTTCAGCAGCCGGGGGATCAACCAACGGCGTGCTTCATACCCTGGCCCTCGCAAAGGTTCTCGGTATTCCACTGGATTTGAAGAAGTTCGACGAAATACAGTCGTCCGTTCCGGTGGTGGCGAAATTCAAGCCCTCTGCGGAGAAAAACATCAGCGATTACCACAGGGCCGGAGGTGTCCTTGCCCTCCTCTCGACTATTCGTCCGCACCTTGATCTCTCCGTCCCCCTCGCCATGGGAGGAACGCTCGGCGACGCACTGGATGATTTCCGGGGCCCCGTTGACAGGGAGGTAATCCGCCCTCTCTCCGATCCCCTCCATCCGGCCGGGTGTTTTTCGATCCTTTCCGGGAACCTTGCCCCCAGGGGAGCTGTGGTGAAGAAGAGCGGCGTTGATCCGAAGATGTTTCGGCATAGGGGACCTGCCGTTGTTTTCAACTCCGAGGAAGAAGTGAAGGAATTCCTCCTGACCAAAAAAGTCGAACCGGGCTCAGTGCTCGTGGTGCGATATGAAGGACCGAAGGGCGGTCCGGGAATGAGGGAGCTGTCAATCCCGGCGGCTATGCTCGTGGGAATGGGGCTTCACACCTCCGTGGCCATGATAACGGACGGACGCTTTTCGGGCGCTACCCGGGGGCCCTGCGTCGGTCATATCGCTCCCGAAGCGTGGGTTGGAGGCCCGATAGCCCTCGTTAAGGACGGGGACTTAATTGAGATTGACCTGGAGACGAATTGCCTGACCCTCCATGTGCCGGAGGAAGAACTGGAAAAACGGGGACAGGAACTGAAGCGCCCGGAAAGAAAGCTGGGGGGAGTGCTCTCGGCTTACCGTAAGGGAGTGGGATGTGCGTCCGAGGGGGCAATATGGCTCTTCCGGGACGATGAAGAAGAGAACTGACCGGCTGGTAGGGACAAGACAGCCCCCGGAAAAAACGGGGGCTGTTCTCTGTGTGTAATTCTGAAGATCTTTCTGAAGAGCTAGAAGAGATTCCCCTCACTGTTGAAGGAAAGCTCGTAGGGCTCGCCTGTCACCGTAAGGTTGGGATGCTTCGACGCATACGGCACCAGGTTTTCCGAGATTTCGATTTCCCCGAGCTGGACTGTGTTCTTTATGCGCACCATCCTCACGGCGGTGCGGTCCATGACGTTGCTCATCTTTATGGCTGCCTGTATGGCCTGGCGGTCGTTTTTCAGCACCATGGGAAGTTTTACACTCATGGGGACTGTTGATGTAAGCGCATTCGGGTACGTCTGCTCGAAATCGAATTTATCGAAAGCCCTCTTTGTCGTGAGGTCCAAAATCCCGAGTCCGTTGGCGTTTCCGTTTGATTTGTCAGTCACGTCGAGTACGCCGACCCTCGTGATTTTCGGCCCGCCCGAGGCATAGGGGGTGTGATAGCGGCCGACGATATTTGTGTCAAAGCCGGTTCCGCTGATGTCCTTCCCGATCTCGTCAAGGATGAGCACGTCGAGCTCGTCGAAGAAGATTCTCGGGTAGAGGCTCCACGCCTCCTTCAGAAGTTCAGGCTCCCGGGTCTCTATCATTTCTTTCCCCATCACTTCAAGCCTTGCGGTCTCGTGATAGGCATTCTCCAGGATGGCCACGGCACACAGGATGTTTTTCTTTTCTATGGTCACCCTTGCGATGGCCGGAACCGTCTCCGCCATTTCCCCGAAACCCAGCATGTGGGCGAAGTCTGCGCCTTTCTGCTTTCCCATTCCGATGGTGATCATCTTCATCAGTCCGCTCTCGCATGGTCCACGGAAGGCCACGTGAGGCTTCACTCTGTTGATGACGACGATGGCATCCGCTTCGTTCGCATACTTGTCCAGGTACACGGGGCGTCCGTTGGCGGAAGTCCCCAGCTGGACCGTTTCCATGGTGGCCCGTATGGGAGCTCCCACAAATTCCTCGGTAACTCCCATGCCCTGAAGGATATGGATCTGTCCCTCAGCCGTGGCCCCTCCGTGGCTTCCCATGGCGGGAAAGAGGAAAGGATCTCCCCCCGCGGCCCGGATTTCTTTCACGAGGATTTTCAGCATGAGAGCGATATCGGTGATTCCCCGGCTGCCGGCGGTTACGGCCACTTTCCAGCCGGGCCGGATTTTTGCCAGGTATCCGCTTTCCTTCAGTTGTCTGGAGAGCTCTTCTTCAAGATTTCCCGCACGGGGCCGGTCGAAGGCCTGGCGCACCTTCACCATCCGGGGAACGGGAATCGGGTCGAGGAGCTGGTCAATGGCCGACATGTTTTTTCCCTTTCTCCGGATCAGATTTTCAGGGCGACTCGAAGGCAGTCATGGCTGGTCGCCGCAAGATTAAAGCCGTCCTCCCACTTTTCAA
This sequence comes from Aminivibrio pyruvatiphilus, assembly GCF_004366815.1. Taxonomy (NCBI): domain Bacteria; kingdom Thermotogati; phylum Synergistota; class Synergistia; order Synergistales; family Aminobacteriaceae; genus Aminivibrio; species Aminivibrio pyruvatiphilus. Next base: position 11,276 of record NZ_SORI01000018.1, read on the forward strand.
GCGGGAATTCATGGGTCACCAGCGGATCCAGTATGACCTTTCCCGTTCCCACGAGGTGGATTGCCGTCTTCCAGTCGTAGGGAATCTGGGAAATTTCTCCCTTGACGTCGATTTCCTTCACGATGATCTTATGGGTGTCCACGGGGGCGGTTATGCCGCCGCGGATGCCCCCGCCGGCCCAGAGGACCTTTCCGCCCTTCCGGACGATATCGAGGGATTCCGCTATGGGTTCCACGGATCCGGTATTTTCAAGCACAACGTCCACGCCGATGCTGCCCGTGAGTTCGGCGATGCGCTTCCGGATGTCTTCCTTATCCACGTTGATCACTTCGTCGGCCCCCATCTTTTTCGCCGTGGCGAGCCGGAAGGAGGCGTCCCTGTCCACTCCGCTCATGTAGATCGGTCCCGCGCCGATCGCCCTGCAGACCTGCATGAGCAGGATACCCCTCGCACCCGGGCCGAGTATGGCCACTGACTCCCCCGCACGGACTCCCATCCTGGAGATGATGCTGTGGACAGAGCCTGCCGTCGGTTCCATGAGGACGGCGGATTTCGGGTGAACATCTTCTGGGAGGACATGAAGCTGGAACTCCGGCCACACGGTGTATTTTGCAAAGCCCCCGCCGGTTACATAATGCGCTCTCCCATCCATGGGCTTGAGGGTATTGCAGATGTTGAACCGGCCTTCGAGGCAGGCCGGGCAGTGGCCGCAGTAAAACGTCACGATTTCGCACACGACCCGGTCCCCCGGTTTCACCCGGGTGACCTTCGGACCGATCTCCCTGACCTTCGCCACGATTTCATGCCCCTGGACAACCTTGCGCTCCGGGTGGAGAACCTTCGCGGCTTCTTCCTTGCCGGCACCCCACTTGTGGATGTCGCTGCCGCAGATACCGCAGTACTCCACCTCGAGAAGAACGTCATGGGGTGCGTAGGGATTTTCCCCGAGCCTCGGAACAGGTACTTCTTCGAGTGCGACGACTCCGTCGGGATTGGTGACGAGGCCGAGCATAGTCTTTTCCATGGTGCGTTTCTCCTTTCTTTTTACGGGTCAGCTTTTCTCCCGGGCTTTCTTTTTCGACGTTCTCCACCGTGTGTACATGGGTGTTGACTGGAGCAGTGAGAAGAGTGCCACCGCAAGCAGAACTGCGGAAATGGGATTTGTCAGGAAAATCATCCATGACCCCTGGCTCATGAGAAGAGACTGGTGCAGACTCACGTCAAGCATTCTCCCCAGTATGAGTCCGACGACCATGGGTGCGACCGGAATTTTCAGCTTGTCCATGAAATACCCGAGAATGCCGAAGGCGAACATGAGCCCGACCTCGAAGAAGTTGTTGTTGATGGCGAAAGAGCCTATGACGCAGAGCACGACGATTGCAACCGACAGTACCCTGTTGCTGACCCGCGTCACGAATATGCATGCTTTCGTGAACAGGATCCCTTCCGCAAGCATGAAGAAATTGGAGAGGAGGATGGCCCAGAGAAGGGTGTAGGTGACTCCAGCATATTCAGTCATCAGTGTCGGCCCGGGCATGATTCCGTGAATCATAAGCCCGCCGAGGAGCACCGCCGTTGATGAACTGCCCGGTATCCCGAGAGAGATGGTAGGAATGAGCGCACCCCCGACGACGGCGTTGTTCGCGGCTTCGGGAGCCGCAAGGCCGTGGGGATTTCCCTTTCCGAAGGACTCCTTGTCGTCCGAGAACCGTTTCGCCTCGTTGTAGGCGAACCAGCATGCCGTATCGCCGCCCGTTCCCGGTATGATGCCGGTGAAGATCCCTATGAGCCCGGAGCGGATAAAGGTGGGGATCAGGGGCCGGATTTCCTTCCAGGGAAGAAGTATCCTGTCGGTAATGGAGTTGATGCGTTGCACGGCTCCTTCATCCTTCTCGATGAGCCGGATTGCCTGGGGAATCGAAAAAAGGCCTATGAGTGCCACTGTAAAGGGGATTCCGGAAAAAAGGTTGATATTTCCCAGGGTAAACCGTGGAATACCGGTTATGGAGTCCATTCCCACTGTCGAAAACAAAAGTCCCAGGGAACCGGCGAGAAGTCCCTTGATCGCAGATCCCTGCGAAAGCGAACCGATGATGGTCATTCCGAGCACTGCTACGGAAAAGAGTTCCACAGGTCCGAACATTACCGCTATTCCGCCGAGTATGGGCGCAATGGTGAGGAGAAAAATCGAACTGAGCAATCCTCCGAAGAAGGAAGCGGAGAGCGAAATGCCGAGGGCTCTGCCGGCCTCGCCTCTCTGCGCCATGGGATATCCGTCCAGAATGGTCGCGGCGGCGGCAGGCGTTCCGGGGGTCCGGACAAGAATCGCCGCGATGGAGCCGCCGTACATGGCCCCCATGTAAATGGATGCCAGCATGCTGATGCCGGTTTCCGGGCGCATAACGAATGTCACGGGGACGAGCAGGGCTATGGCCATTGTGGCTGAAAGCCCGGGCATGGCTCCTACAAGAAGTCCCAGTCCGGTGCCTGCGGCCACTGCAATCATGTTGTACGCGGTAAAGACAGACGAGAGGCCGAGAAGAATATTATCCAGGATCATGAAAGGACACCGCCCTCTCTACACTTCGAAGAAACGTTCCAGGAGTCCCATGGGGATGGGAAGCTTCAGGAACCAGACAAAAAGAACGTAGATGAACACAGAGAAGCCCAGGCTGACGAGAATGGCCCTGAAAAAGCCGATGGCCCTGAGGAACATGTAGGTGACGACCATAAAGAGCGGTGTCGCCACGAAATATCCTATTCGGGGTATGAGAAAAATATACAGGGCGATCAGTGCTGTGAACAATATCACCCGGGGAACGTGAATCTTTTGTTCATCGCAAGATTGGGGTGCGGGTTCTCCTGCCCCGTTTTTTGCTTCTTTCAGGGACTTGAAAACCATGGCCCCTGAAAAAAGGAACACCAGTCCCGCAACCAACTGGGGAAAAAGGGCTGCGCTGGAGGGCATGGAGTTGCCCTTGAAAAAAAAGTACCCTCCCAGAATAAAGGTAAATACGGCGAAAAGGCTGTGTTTCAGCACGTGTCCCAAATCAGCTACCTCCTGTGGCTTTTCCTCCCGGGCCGAAGAGGAGCCTGTCGGGAGAAGAAAAGGAGCCGTTCCGGCAAATCACCGTAACGGTCCCGGGTCAAGTTCTGATCTGTTGTAAAAGGCGCCGCGTCAACACTGCGCGGCGCCTTCCATTCTGCAGGGGGACAGTGTCTACTTGCCCTGATACTGGGCCTTGACTTCCTCCCAGATGACCTTGAACATTTCTTCCTGTTCCTCGAGCATTTTTTTATACTCATCGCCAAACTTCATATCGATGATGGATGCCCTGTCATTGCAGGCCTTTATGAACTCAGGCATTTCGGCCATCTTCCTGAAGGCTTCAATGAGAGTGTTCTTCGCTTCCTCGGGGATTCCCCCGGGTGCGCTGTAGCCTCTTGAAGAGCCGGATACGACATTATAGCCGAGCTCCTTAAGGGTGGGAACATCGGGAAGGAGTTCGTAGCGGCTTTCGGCGAAAAGAGCCAGGGGAATGAGATTCCCGGCCTTTATCTGGGGGTAAGTGATTCCCAGGTTGTTGAAGCTCGCGTCGATTTTTCCGCCCATGGCTGCCTGCCAGGAAGGGCCGTCCCCTTCGAAGGGGATCATCTGGAATTTCAGGCCCGTGGCTTTTTCAACGATAAGAGTGGTGAAGAAGTCATCTCCGCCCACGCCGGAATTTCCCACGGTGATCTTGCCCGGGTTTTCTTTTGCCGCGTTCATGAAATCCTGCACGGTCTTGTACGGGCTGTCCTTTCCCACAACAATGATGCCGGGGTCCGTAATAACGTTTGCAAGCGGCTCAAGTTCCGAGATGTTATAGGTGATCTCCGGGTTCATTATGTAGTTGGTCTGAAGCATGGGGGTGTTGGTAATGCTGACAGTGTAGCCGTCTTTTTTGGAGGTCTTCGCTAGCTGGGTCCAGGCTATTGCGCCGGTAGCCCCGGGGATGTACTGATTGATGAACGACTGGCCGATAACTTTCTCGAGAAAAGGCTGCGTCAGCTGAGCGAGAGTGTCGCTGCCGCCTCCGGGCTTGAACCCCTGAAGCACGGTAATCTGCTTTTCAGGGTAGGCAGCGAAAGCCGCCTGTGCTGCCAGAACACATACAAAAAGCACCAGTACTCCGATAACCCACTTCGATTTTCTCATACGCCATTTCCCTCCTTAAAGTTTATGGACATGATAGATCTTTGGGGCCTGCAGAAATCCGGACATATCCGGTCTTTCTCGTAGTTGGCGGGCACGGGGAACAGGAGTCCCTTTGCCGGTATTAATTTGTGAAAAAACAACGTTGCTGCTCGGCCAAGCTCAACCAGATGATGTATTTTCAGCATATCCCCTGAAAAGGGAAATGTCAACCGAATTTTTTTACCCGGAAGCAGTGCTGGAGGGATTGTTCATGTACCGGACCGGATTTCTCAGAGAATCTCTCTCTGTCCGAAGACGGGCCTGAGGACGGGGTTCAGGAATGACTGGGCCTCAAGGGCGTACCCTTCCGGATCCTCGAAGAAGAAGGCTTCGATCTGTATCTCCGGCCTGGAGAGAAGCTCCGAGATAATCGTGACGCCGTTCTTCCGGAGATGTTCGTACCATTCCCTCACGTCGTCCACCACGAAGGTGGCCAGGACGGTGCTTTCGCTCTTCGGCGCGGAACAGTGGCCGTACCGCTCGTCCACTATCCCCAGGAACGCGCTTTCCCGCACCCTGTAGATCCGGCAGGTTCCCTGATCGTCCGCCAGTTCGAAGCCCATGATCCTCTCGTAGAAGTCCGCGGCTTTCGCCAGGTCTTTGTAGTAAAAGAACGTGATCTGGGAGCATATTTCCGGCATGATACGGGCCTCCTCGCCTGTCTGGTGTTTGAGAGACCGCCGGTCCCCCGCTCCATTATAGCCTTCTCCTGCAGGCGGCGGCCAGCTCTTCCAGGTCCTTTTCCTCCAGCCCCTCGCCGCAGGGAAGGACCACCAGTTTTTCCGCTTCGTCCGAAGGAGTGCCCGGAGGGGCGTCCCACGACAGGGGCGGTTCGAAGCCTTCCGCCCGAAGGCGCCGCTCCAGTTCGGCCTTTCCGCTTTCCACCCTGTAGGGGGCTCCGAGCGGCACGGTTCCGTCCTGAAGGGCCGGCAGGCCCAGCAATACGGCGAGGAAGGAATAGTTTTTCCGCCGCGCTGCCGGTATGGGTTCCCACGGAAGCCTGTCGAGAAGCAGCCTTCCCATGGCCGAAGGCTCCCGTGTCCCGCCGTCCCCGTCGAGCGCCTTTTCCCCCTGCCGGAGGAAAGCGGGCTCTCCGGTCATCAGTCCCGCCGTTTTTGCAGAGATAAAGCTCTCGAGGGGCGGGGCGAGCGTTCCGTCAAGGGGCAGTCTGGAAGTGAGCAGGCCCCCGTCCGGTACGGGAAGAAATTTCCGGAAGCTGTACAGGGCGAAGTCTCCGAAGGTTCCCACACCCCGGCTAAAAAGGGCGTGGACGCAGTCTTCAATGATGACGGGCCTGCTTTCCGCGGGCAGGGAACGAAGGGCTTCCTCCACCGGGCGGTTGGGGAAGCCGCAGAAGTGAATGTACAGGAACACGTCACCCGGCAGCAGTTCCGGAATAGGCGTCCGCGAGGGATCGGAGTAGAAGAAGAGGCGGTATCCCCGGCAAAGAAAGGGAGGCGCCAGGGAGGCGCAGCACAAAGACGGCAGCCATGCCCGTCCGGTTATCCGAGCCGGCGGAAGGGAGTCCAGGGCCCGGGCCAGCGCCATTCTGCCCGTGCCCACGGAAAGGGAGAACCGTCCGTCCAGGGGAAGGACGCCGAGGAGATGCCTGGAAACCGGCGGAGCCCGGAGTATGTCCCGGGGAAGGCGCAATTCTGAAGGATGCTTCATGACGGGGCCGGGAGCGGCCGGCACAGAATGCCGTGAGGGGCGGTCAGCTTCGGGTCAGGGCGGCAGCGCCGATGGTGGCGGCGTCGTTCCCGAGGAGGCTCAGCCTGAGGTCCAGGGTCTTCCGGAAAGGGGCAGCAAGGTAGTCCAGCACTCTCGGCCTGAGGACGGCGAGAAAATTCTCTCCCCTGCTCAGTCCCCCGCCGAGGATGACGGCCTGGGGATCCAGGAGGTGGACCGCCGAGGCGATGCCCTTGGCGAGGTGGTCGAGTCCCCTGTCCCAGAGGGGCGCCACCGCGGGGTCGGTCCTGCGGGTCCACAGGTACTTCAGGTCCGGCTGCAGCCCCATTGCCCGGGCCTGGCGCTCCAGGGCGTCCGCCCCGCTGATCCCCTCGAGGTGCCCGTGGGAGCCGCAGCCGCAGGGTTCCCCCGAGCCCACCACCAGGTGTCCCGGCTCCCCCGCCATGCCGTGAAACCCCTTCAGAATACGGCCGCCGGTGACGATGGCTCCTCCGATGCCCGTTCCGAGGGCAAGGAGAAGGAAATCGTCCATTCCGACGGCGGCTCCTCCCCAGCCTTCGCCGAGGGCGTGGCAGTTGGCGTCGTTTTCCATGGCCACGGGGAGGCCGATTTTCGAGGAGAGCATTTTCCGGAGGGGAAGGCCGTTCCAGCCGGAGAAATTGGGAAGCAGAAGGGCCGTTTCCCGGTCAGCGTCGAGCACCCCGGGGATGCCTACGCCCACGGGGCAGTCGGCGCAGGCGCCCAGGGATTTCACCATGACGGCGATCTGGGAGAGGATCCCGTCGGGTTCCCGTCCGGAAGTGGGCTCGGAGATCCGCCGGAGAATATGGCCGTCCTCCACGAGGGCGGCGGCGATCTTGTGTCCTCCGAGGTCCACTCCCACTGCTTTCATGGCAGGGCTAGTGCTCCGCCCGCTTCAGTGCGGACCGCTTGTGGATCATGGGCCCCGTAAGGACGTAGGCGAGGCAGCCCAGCACGAGAATGGAGGCGATCCACGCGGCGTAGGTTTCGCTGAGGATCCACAGCAGAAGAACCACCAGGGCCGCCGGGGCGAAGTATTTCACCTTGTTCGAGGGCTTGGGGTACCTGAGGTTCGAAAGCTGCAGGGAGATCATGACGATGATCAGGAACTGGAAGACCATGGAGACCGGGCCCGTGACCAGGATGTGGTCGTCCGGGTACAGGACCTGGGCGGCGAAGGCTGAGAGGGCGATCCAGGACGAGTTGACGGTGATGGGAAGGCCGATGAAGCCTCCCTGACCCCGGAGGGGATCCTTCAGCCGGAACTTGGAGAGGCGCAGGGCCCCGGAGAAGACAATGGCCGAGGGCAGGATGGTCCTCCAGAAGGGGCTCGGCCCGTGGAGCAGCAGGGCGTAAAGCAGCACCGCCGGGGCGGCTCCGAAGGCGGAGAAGTCCACGAAGGTGTCGAGCTCGGCGCCGAAGTCGGTGGACCCCTTGAGCCACCTGGCGAGGTTGCCGTCCAGTCCGTCCAGGATGAGGGCGAGCATGATGTACTGGGCGGAGCGGGCAAGGAGGGCCGGCACGCCGAGCCGCATGGATTCCAGGGTCGAAAGGATGCTGGCGAAGCCGAAGAACAGCGCCGAAAGGGTCACCAGGGTAGGTATGATCCGGCGCCAGTTGGCAATGGCCCGGAGCTTCTGGAGATGGTCCTTCGTCATGATTACTGGTTCTCCTTCTTCACGATCCGGGCGATGACCGTCTGGCCTGCGGAAACCTGGTCGCCGATGTTCGCAACTATTTCGATATCCCCCTTGGGGAAGTACATGTCGAGCCGGGAGCCGAACTTCATCATGCCGAACCGCTGCCCTCTCCTCACGGACACCGTCTTGTCGGGACGGAGCCAGTAGACCACCCTCCGGCACACGGGGCCCACGATCTGCGTGATGAGGCAGGAGGTTCCTTCTCCCCTGACGAGGATGGTGTTGTGCTGGTTTACCTCGGAGGACTTCTCGTCAAAGGTGAAGAGCCTCTTTCCGGGGAAGTATCCGAGGAACGTGGAGTACCCCCCGATGGGGAAGCGGTTGACGTGGACGTCGAACAGGCTGAGGAAGATGCTGATCCGCACGGTGTCGGTCTTCAGGTAGTCCCCTTCGTAGACCTCGGCGATCTTGGCAATCTTTCCGCTCGCCGCCGCGACGACCAGGCCCGGGTCGGACGGAGTGGCCCTGTCGGGATCCCGGAAGAAAAAGAGCATGTAGCCAGCCGAAAGGTTGGCCAGCAGCAGGCCGAGGAACAGGGACGTGCCGCCGGACACGCCGAAGAGCATGAACAGCAGGAACATGACCGCTCCGAACGCCGCCGAAGCAAGAAGAAACGGTTTGACCTCTGGACGGAATTTCATAAAATAAAGCCCCCTTGTTTTCTGTTTGTCGGATAATTATACCGTACAAGACGGGAGAGGTCACCTGAATTCCGAACAGTTCCCTGAATGTTGTGTCGGTATAATTACGGAAATTCCGCCTTTTTCCGGATGGGGGAGGGGCTCCGGCAGGTTGACCGGCGATTTTCAATGGGGTATAAGGGGGACGCGGCGAAATCCGCAGGAGGACCCGAATGGAGAACCGCGAAATTTTTCCCGGACGGGAAGCCGGCGAGGGAAGGACGGGCACTCCCCTCTTCCGGGCATCGTCAATCACAAAGTTTTATCACCAGGGAACCCAGACCGAGGTCCGCGCCCTTGACGGGGTGGATCTCGAGCTCTTCGACGGCGAGCTGGCGGTGCTCCTGGGCGCGTCGGGAAGCGGCAAGTCCACCCTTCTCAACATCCTCGGCGGCCTGGACATCCCCACGGGAGGACGGCTCTTCTACCGGGAGGACGAGCTCACCGGGGCCGATGAGGACCTGCTCACCGCCTTCCGCAGGAATTCCGTGGGCTTTGTCTTCCAGTTCTACAACCTCATTCCCAGCCTGACCGCAAGGGAAAACGTGGCGCTGGTCACGGAAATCGCCCCGGACCCCATGAGCCCCGAGGAAGCCCTTGAACTCGTCGGCCTGGGGGACAGGATGGACCATTTCCCCTCCCAGCTCTCCGGGGGTCAGCAGCAGCGGGTGGCCATCGCCCGGGCCATCGCGAAGCGCCCGGAAGTCCTCCTGTGCGACGAACCCACCGGGGCTCTCGACGTCAAAACCGGCATCACCGTCCTCGAGGCCGTGGAAAAGGTGAACAGGGAACTGGGAACCCTGGCGGTGGTGATCACCCACAACGCCGCCATCGCCGACATGGCGGACCGCGTCATCTTTCTCTCCGCCGGGAAGATCACGTCCATCCGGGGGAACGAACGGCGCATGCCGGCACGTTCCCTCTCCTGGTGACGGCCATGAGGGCCATCGACAGGAAGCTTCTCCGGGATCTCTCCGGGATGAAGGGGCAGATGACCGCCATAGCCCTCGTCATGGCCTGCGGCCTGTCCATGATGATCATGGCCAGGGGGCTCGTGGTCTCCCTGGAGGAGACGGAACGGACCTACTACGGCACCTCCCGGTTCGCCGACGTTTTCTGCGGGCTGAAACGGGCGCCCCTTTCCCTGGAGTCCGCCCTCTCGTCCCTTCCCGGGATCGCCGCCGCGGAGACCAGGGTCACGGGCGTCCTGAACCTGGACATTCCTGGAATGAAGGAGCCCGTGGACGGCATGGTCTTTTCCCTTCCGGAGGACCGTCCCCAGCGGCTGAACCTTCTTCACCTGAAGGCAGGACGCCTGCCCGGACCGGGCCGGAGGGACGAGATAGCGGTAAGCAGCGGCTTTGCCGGGGCCCACGGCTTTCTGCCGGGCGACGAGCTGGAGGGGACGGTCTACGGGGTCCGCCGGCGGTTCCGGATCACAGGCATCGCCATGTCGCCGGAATTCATCTACGAGACCAGGGCGGGAGAGATGCTCCCGGATCCCCGGCGGTTCGGCGTCTTCTGGATGAACAGCGGGGAACTGTCCCGGGTCCTCGGCCTGGAAGGGGCCTTCAACAGCCTCTCGGTGCGTCTCTCCCCGGGGGCCGACGGAGAAGAGGTCAAGGCCGGCATCGACAGGCTGCTCGAACCCTACGGGGGGCTCACGGCCTACGACCGGGAGGATCACCCCTCCGCGAAGCTCATGAGGGACGAGATACGGCAGCTGAAGGGGTTTTCCGTGGCCTTCCCGGCGGTGTTCCTGGCCGTGGCGGCCTTCATGACCAGCGCCGCCCTGACCCGCCTGGTGAAGCTCCAGAGACAGCAGATAGCCCAGCTGAAGGCCTTCGGCTATTCTCCCTTTTCCGTGGGAGCCCATTTCCTGAAATTCGCCCTCGTCCCCGCCGCCGCGGCCACCCTCCTCAGCCTTACCCTCGGCATGTGGGCGGGGCGGGCTTTCGTCTCCCTCTACCACCGGTTTTTCCAGCTTCCCTACCTCCAGTTCATCCCGGACTGGGCTGCACTGGCGGCGGGGATCGGCGCCACGGCCTCCGCCGTCGCCCTGGGAGTCCTCGGCGCGGTGCGCCGGGCGGCTGCTCTCCCTCCCGCCGAGGCCATGCGGCCCGAGCCGCCGGCGGATTTCTCCCCCTCCCGCCTTGAAAAAATGGGAATCCACAGGCTTGTCCCCCCTTCTTTCCGGATGGCCCTCAGAAATCTGGAACGGAGACCATGGCAGGCCGTTTTCACCGCCCTCGGCCTGGCCCTGGCCGCGGCGATACCCGTCCTTCCCGGCGCCATGGCGGACGGGGTGGAGTACCTCATGGAATCCCAGTGGTCCCTCGCCCAGCGGCAGGATGCCACGGCGGCTCTTCTCGAGCCCGGCGGGCCGGAGGCCTTCACCGCCCTGGCACGCTTTCCCGGGGTGCTCTCCGCGGAGCCCTTCCGGGCCGTTCCCGTGGTTCTGAGGACGGGCCACCGGAAGTGGAGGACCGCCGTCACGGGCCTTCCCCGAAATCCGGAGCTCAACCGCCTTCTCGGCCGGGACGGCAGGGAGATGGCACTGCCGCCGGCAGGGCTCCTCATGTCGGAAAAACTGGCGGAAATTCTCGGGCTGGCCCCGGGGGACGAGGTGACGGCGGAAGTGAGGGAGGGGAGGCGGCCCGTGGTGCGTACGGTGCTCTCCGGCACAGTGTCCGATTACGCCGGAGTGGCGGTCTACATGGAAATCGAAGCCCTCCGGAAGCTCCTCGGCGAGGAGGGAACGGTGAGCGGGGCCTATCTGGCCGTGGATTCCCTCCGGTGGGACGACTTTCTCGCGGAGGTGAAGAAAACGCCCGGAATCGCTTCCGTGGCCTCCACCGCCGCCGTGCTCGAGAATTTCCGCAGCACCACCGCCGAGATGATGGGCCTGTCCCAGGCGATCTACTATGTTTTTTCCATCATCGTCTCCTTCGGGGTCATCTACAACGGCGCCAGGATCGCCCTTTCGGAGAGGGGAAGGGACCTTGCCACCCTCCGGGTTCTCGGGTTCACCAGGCGGGAAGTGTCGGGAATTCTCGTCTCGGAACTCGCCCTGCTGACCCTTGCGGCAGTGGGGCCGGGGCTGGTGCTGGGGCGGTGGCTCACCGAAGCCGTCATGGAGTCGGCGGGAAGCGAGACCATGCGGTTTCCCGTGATCATCACCGGGCGGACCTACGTCATGGCCGCAGCCACGGTACTGCTCTCCTCCCTCTTTTCCTTTGCCGTGGTGACAAGGAGAATTGCCTCCCTGGACCTGCTCGGCGTGCTGAAATCAGGAGAATGAAGAAAGGACGGTTAGGGGAATGAACACGAATTCCGGACGGACCAACAACAGCAGGGGAAGGATCCGGAGACTGCTCAGGAAGGTTGTGTACGTGCTGCTCGCCATAGCCGCCGCGGCCTGGGGAGCCGTACTCCTGAGGCCCTCCCCCGTTCCGGTGAAGGTCATGGAAATCGCCGCCGGCCCCTTCACCGTCACCGTCTCCGAAGAGGGAAAGACGGCCATCCGGAGCCGGTACACTGTGTCCTCCCCCGTGGCGGGGTTTCTGAACAGGACGGTGCTCAGGGCCGGCGATCCCGTCCGGCGGGGAGAGACCGTCCTTGCCGTCCTCGATGCCGAACCGTCGGGTCTTCTCTCCCCCAGGGCCCTCGCCGAAGGGGAAGCCCGTCTCCGGGCGGCGGAGGCGGCCCGGTCCATGAGGAAGGCCGAACTGGACCGGGCGAGGGTGGGCTTCGACCTGGCGAAAAAACAGTTCGAGCGGATAGACCGCCTTCTGCCCTCCGGAGGCATCGCGAAGCAGGACTGGGACATAGCGGAAAACAGGATGCAGCTTCTCTCGAGGGAGACAAAGGCGGCGGAATTCGCCCTCCGCATGGCGGAATTCGATGCGGAACAGGCCCGGTCCTCCCTCATCCAGGGGCCGGAGAAGGGCAGGCCTTCCGAGCCGGTGCGGATTCTTTCCCCCGTGGACGGGTACGTGCTGAAGGTCTTCGAGGAGAGCGCCAGGCCGGTGCAGGCGGGAACACCCCTTCTCGAGGTGGGGGATCCGGACGACCTGGAGGGCGAGACGGATCTTTTTTCCGCCGATGCCGCCGGGGTGGTGCCCGGAATGGACGTTTCCATCGAGGGCTGGGGAGGAGACAGGCCCCTGAGAGGCAGGGTGTCCGCCGTTGAACGGAGCGGTTTCACAAAGGTGTCAGCCCTCGGCGTGGAGGAGCAGAGGGTGAAGGTCCGTGTCGACATCCTCGATCCGGTTCCCCCCGGCTATCGTCTGGGAGACCGGTTCCGCATCGTGGTGCGGATCGTGGTCCGGTCGGACGGCGGGGTTCTCCAGGTGCCCCTCAGCGCCCTCTTCAGGCGGGGGACGGAATGGCATGTCTTCACCGCCGGGGGAGGAAAGGCCCGGGACAGGAAGGTGGAAACGGGAGACAGCAACGGAATTATGGCGGAAGTGCTCTCGGGACTTGATGAGGGTGACCTGGTGATTCTTCACCCGTCAGGAAATATCCGGGACGGGGTGAAGGTGGTGCAGGAATAGAAACGGTCAGTCGGCCGCAGGGACGCCGAGGGCTCTTTCCGCCGGGCGGAGGGAGGGAGATTCGCCCTTCCGGTCGAACCACCGGACGATCTCCATGACGCCGTCGAGGTGCTCCACCAGGGCCGAGCAGTTGTCCACCCAGTCGCCGCAGTTGAAGTACTTCACTCCCTGGAAGGCCCGGACTGCCGGATTATGGATGTGCCCGCAGATGATTCCCGAGGCGTCCATTTCCCTGACCGACCTGGCGATGCGGCTCTCGTACCGGCTGAAATACTTCACCGCCCTCTTCACCCTGTTTTTGAGAAAGGAGGAAAGGGACCAGTATTCCCGCCCCGCGAGAGAGCGGATAAAGTTGACTCCCGAGTTCAGCTGCTGGGCAAAACCGTAGGCCCTGTCGCCCGCCCAGGCGAGCCACCGGCTGTAGAGCATCACCACGTCGAACTGGTGCCCGTGGACCACAAGGTACCTTCTGCCGTCGGCCCCGGTGTGCACAGCACTGGATCGTATTCTGACACCGGCGAGGGACTGGCCGTCGAACCGGTTCATGAACTCGTCGTGGTTTCCCGGAATATAGGTCACCGCCGTCCTGCCCGCGAGGGAGAGGATGGAGCGGAGCACCGACGCGTGGGACGCCGGCCAGTTCTGCCTGGGGCCCATGTTCCACCCGTCTATGATGTCCCCCACGAGATACAGGTTCTCGCATTCCACGGAGGAAAGAAAGCCGGAGAGGTTTCCGGCCCGGCACCAGCGGGTTCCGAGATGGAGGTCGGAGAGAAAGATCGATCTGTATTTCAGCGGGTTCATCCTTTCCGTTCAGGGGTGCCCCGGGGGGCGTCGCTTCTTATTATACATCAAGGGAGAGGTCCGGTCCCGGCCATCAGTCCTGGGGGCCTCCGTCGTCGGTGCCGGGCCGGATGATCTGCTTCATGATGTTCTCCAGGAGCTGCTTTTTCACCTGGTCCTCCGTGCTGGTGGATGTGTCCTTTCCTTCCCCGGTGGGGATTTCCACGGTGATCTTGATCTGTGTCTCGTTTTTCCCCGAGCCGTTGGGCCTCGGTATGGAGGCCGGCGCGGCGGCTGAGGTCACCTTGAGGTCGGTGAGCAGCGGGGCGTCCCAGGTCCCCCGGAGGTTGAAGGAGGTCTCCCGGAAGTCCCGGACGGACATGCCGCCCAGCAGCCCCGAGAGGAACCTCTGAAGGAATGCCGGGTCGGTGAGGGGGTTCCCGTCCACGGCAATAATGCCCTGGAGGGCGCCGAGGAAGGCGTTCAGGGCCCGGACGTTGATGTCCCCCACGCATTTGAGGTCCAGGGGAGAATCGTTCCACCCCAGGGACCCGCTGGCGGAGAAATACCTGTAGACGTTGTCCCCCACGGGAGCGGAGACCCTGCTTCCCGGAAGGAGGAAGATGTTTCTTCCGTCGAGATTGAAGCTGGCCAGCACGGAGCTGAACTTCACCACCCCGGTGTCGGAGACGGACTTCAGGGCTTCGAATCCCGAGACCGAACCGTCCTTTGCCGTAAGCTGGCCGCTGCCGAAGACCATTCCCACCATGCCCCCGGTGCCGCTTCCTCTCGCCGTGAGGTCCGCCTTTCCCGTCACCGATCCCCTGCCCTCGAGGATTCTCTCCGTGGCGTTCCCCAGGTCCATGCCTTTCACCGTAAGGTTTCCCTCCCACCGCATGGTGACAGGGTCGACCATGCCGGAGATGGAGGCCGGGCCGCCGTGGTACTCCGCCTTGCCGTCAATGACGTTGATTCTGCCGTCCTTCCATGTAAAGGGGATATCCACCGCCTTGACCTCCGTGCGGTAAAAGCCGAGGGAAGCAGAGCGGATCCTTCCCTCCCAGGTATTTTCCTTTTCGTCGAGAATGCCCCTGGCAGTGAAATCGGCTTCCCCGGAGACCATGCCCGCAGCCTGGGCGGACAGCCCCGCGGCCGTGGCCCCCAGGTCGATCTTTTTGCTGTTCTTGAGGGTGATTTCCGTTCCCTTGGGCGTAAAGGCCATTTTACCTTCCACGGCGAGGATGCTCTTGCCGAGGGCTCCCTGGGCGGACAGGGCATAGGCCCCCTTTCCGTCAGGCTTCAGGGAGAAAGCGGCTTTTTCCAGCAGGAGCCCGTGGAATGTCACGAGGGGGGAGGTTCCCGAGAATACGGCTGCAAGGGCTCCCCCCATGGTTCCGGAGAGGGTGACTTTTCCGGCGGCCGTGCCGCCGAGGCTCACGTCGGGGAAGAAGGCCGCCGAGAGCTTTCTGAGGTCCAGTTCCCCCGATGAGGCCGAGAGGTTGATCCTTCCCCTGTCCTTCAGCTCCAGGGTTCCCTCCGCGGTGACCGGTGCGTCAAGAACCCGGGCGGCGAAGGATGTCAGTCTGAGAGTGGGAAGGGTTCCCTCAGCCTTTGCCGCCAGGGAGCGGACGGAAAGCCCTCCGGCGGAGAGCTCCGGACCGTTCAGGGACAGGGAGAGGGCGGGCGCTGACGCTTTTCCGGAGAGGGAAAATTCTCCCGCAAGGGTTCCCGAGGCTGAGGAGAGAGCCGTTCCAAGGTCCGCCGCAGCCTGCCGGAGGGCCAGCCCCGAGAAGGTCCCCCGGAGATTCAGGGCAGGTGAATGGGCAAGGGAGGAGGCTTTTCCGGAGAACTGCACCTTTCCCCCCCAGAGGGAGGCCGTCCCTTCCGAAAGGGTGAGCTCGCCGCCGGAAAAACGGCCTTTCAGCACCGCTCCCCGGAGGGGAAGGGTTTTCGACAGGGGGGTGTCCTTTCCCCTGACGTCGAACTCCACCGCGGGAGCCGAGAGGGGTGACCGGGCGGACCACCGGAGATCCGCCGTGCCGGAAGCGTCCAGGGGTTTCGAGGAGGAGGCGAGAGACTCGATGAAGGCCCAGCGGATGTTCTTTCCCTCTCCTTCGAAAGCCATGGCGGGGGTGTCGCCGGAAAGGCCCGACAGGATTCCCTTACCGGAGACCGTCCCTCCTCCCGGAATCGACAGTGAGACCGACGACACGTTCAGGACGTCCGCCGTTCCGGTGAAGACGGCGGAAAGGCTCTCCGCCGGTGCGCCCAGGACGGTAAATTTCGGGGCTGCAAGGGTTCCGGAGAGGGTCATTTTTCCCTCGAAGGGATATTTCAGGGAGAGCTTTCCCGTTCCCGTGCCCGCAAGCGCCAGGCCGGGAGCGTAGGCCGCGCCGGAGGATTTCAGGTCGAACCTGTCCGACCGGATATCAAGAACGGTTTCGGTGCGTCCCGTGTCGTCCACCAGGACTTTTCCTGACGCGGAAAAGGAAGATTCAAGCCATTTTCCGGTGGTCCCGAGGTCAATGCGGCTTCCTTCAGCGAGCTCCAGGCTCCCTTTCAGGTCCGCCACGGGGAATCCTTCGAGGACCGCCCTGGGAGAGGCAAAGGCCACTGTGCCTCCAAGCCTGTCGAAGGGGCCTTCGAGGTCGACACGGAGGGACGACAGGGTTCCCCGGCCGAAGGAAAGCCAGGAGAAAAAGCGGGTCCACTCCTGAAAATCCACGCTTTTGAGGCTCAGCTTGATCTCCGCCAGGGGGGCGGAGGCAAAGAACACGGAGAGGCTGCCCTCCACGGGCGAGGAAAAAACCTTTCCGCCCGCCGGGGAGAGGGTTGCCTTCTCTCCGTCTGCGGACCAGTGGAACCTGCCTTCCGTGAGGAGGTCCCAGATGTCGCCCCCGAGTATCTCTCCCTCGCCGGACAGGAGAAGCTTTCCGCCCGGGCGGCTTATGGTGAGGGTGGAGGCCACCGTGCCCTTCATGGAAAAAGGCACGGAGAGGAGAGAAGCCGCTTTCTCAAGATCCAGGCTTTCGACGGCTCCCTCGAGGAAAAACTCAGGGAACATTTCTCCGGAGAGGGTTGCCGTTGCGCTGCCCGCCTTCAGGAAGCCGTCGGTAAGCGAAATGCTTTCGTCTTCGGCAAGGGAACCGCCCATTTCCACGGGCATGCCGAGAAAATTCCCCTTCCCTTCGAGGGTGACCGTTCCCTGCCCGGGGGTCAGCCGGAGAAGGTCAAGCTTCACGTTTCCCAGGGGGGTTGAGACCTCCGAAGGGGTGAGGATCACCACGGGAAGGTCGAGGGGTTTTCCTCCCGGCGCTGACGGAAGTTCGGTTTTCCTGGCGGCGGCGAAGAGATCCTCCGCGGCCACGAAGGCGTTTTTCACCGAGATTTTGTCGATTCCAGCAGAGCCCTTCAGCAGGGAAAGCAGCGAGAGGGAGACGGTAAGATTGTCCGCCCGGGCTATCTCCCCGTCCTCGAAGGATACGCGGACATTCCAGGCCGTGAAGCCTGTGACGGGGTTGCCGGAAAAACGGTCGGCCTGCAGGCTCCAGCCCGGCAGATCCCGGAGGGCCTCGTTGAGAGATGTTTTAAAGAAATCCGTTCCCGCGTCTTTCCCCGAAATCAGGAACAGGGCGGCTGCCGCCGCCAGACCGGCGAGGAGAAAGACAAAAAGAACAGCCTTTTTTGCTGGTTTTCCCATGTCTCTTTTTTCCTTTCCGTAATGGCTGTTTTCCGCTCCGCTGCCCCACAGCAGCAATTATATACCGGAGCTGCAACGGTTCAATCATAGGAGAGGACCGCCGGGAACGCCAGAGAAGGATTACTGATATATTAAAGAGTGAATAGTCCGTTCTGTTCAACCTACATATGGCGGCCTGTGGGAAGATGTGGAAATGTGGATATGTGGAGAAGTCGGTGGATAACCTCCAAAAAAACGGCAAAAAAGGGTTGAGAAAAGGGGATTTGTGGATAACTCGGCAGTATGTGGACATTTTTCCGGGGACACTAGAGGGGGGTGGAAAAAAGAAGCGACAGGCCCCACCTGTGTTTCACCCGTCGGAATCCCGGCTGACCTGCAGGACAGAGGCCACGGGAATCTCGCATCCCCGGGGAGAAAGAAGGACCTTGCCCCGGACCGTCACCCTGTCGCCCTTCCCGAGAGCAAGAAGACCCTCCGTGCGGGGATTCCGGTAGGCGGTGACGGTGAGTTTTCCCTGGGAAAGAAAGATTCTTCGTCCCCGCTCCTCCGCTCTCTCCAGGGTCATCCGCACAGTGACGAAGCTGCCTGCCAGAACCGTGGCCTCGCTCCACACCTGGGAAGGGGTGAAGACCCTGTTTTCCGAACGGTTCCAGAGGCCCGCCCCGTCCCGGGCGGCCTCTTCCATGGCCGAAAAGATCCTGCCGGCGTGTTTTCCGTTGGGGGGAATGATCAGCGGCAGGGCAAGTCCCCGCCGCACCAGTTCCTCGTTCACCAGCAGCTCTCCTTCCGGAAGGAAAACCCAGACATAGGCAAGGAGCCTTCCGTACCGGTCCCGGAGTTCCTCGTCGAACTCCAGGCGGAGGGGCCCCGAGGAAATGAGGGTCCGGTTCGCCCCGGCCGCTTCGAGGGCAAGTTCTTCCTTTCCCCGGCGGGGATGGTGGAGTTCCGGAGTGTCGATCAGGAGGTAGCGGATCGTGGTCCGCTCTCCGTTCAGGGGAGCCGAAATGGTGTCCCCGTCGTGAACCTCGATACCCGCCGCCGAGAGCAGGGATTGCACGTCCGGGCCGCCTCTGAGGCCCGCCAGGGAAAGAATGGCCGCCGACACCAGGGCCGCGGCCGCTGCCAGGAGGCGGGTCATCCCTGTCTCCCCTGCCCGCTCACGGGGTGAACCCGCCAGCGAAGATCAGGGCACGTCCAGGGAGTGCCCCCGGAAGCCACGTACTGCATCGCCGCCGACCCATCCGTCCCGGAAGTCTCCGGGAGGACGAGAAATGAAATGCCGGCCTGTCCGTAGACGTCCGGGAGAAAGGGAATTCCGGGCCCCTGGAGAACCACCTTTTTTCCTGACAGAAAGGGGAGAAGAGAGAAAAACGAACGTGTTCTGAAGACCTCGGCGGTAAGCCACACCCATCCGGAGGAGTTCAGGTGCTGGGAGGCCGTCCATTCCGGAAAGACGTTCAGGCCCCTCCTGCCGTCGTCGAAAACGGAAATATTCCAGTTCCAGTCCCGGAGAAAATCGGTTACCCAGGGGTCGGGGGTCACCAGGGACACCCGTTCCCCACCGGGAAGGGGCAGGAGGCTCTCCAGAGGAAGGCCCTCTTCCGGCGCGGGGGCGATGGCGGCTGCGGCTGCGGAAGCGGCGGCATATTCCTGGGGGTAGGGTGAAACGAGAAGCTTCGCGAGATCCTTCGCCCCCGAGAGCAGAAGGCGCCTTGTATGGTCTTCCCGGGGGGAAAGGGTCGCTCCCCCTCCGGGCGGCACCGCGCCGATCCCCCAGCGTCCGTCCTTCAGCACCACGGCGCTTCCCTTCCAGCCGAGAACAAGGGATTCCAGTTCCCCATCGCGGGCTGAAAGGAGCCGCTCCTGAATTTCCTCGTACAGTCCCATGGCCGTTCCCCCCTTCCGGTCCATTCTATACTCCCCTCATGTCCGGGGAAAGGGCGCACCCCGGGAAGAAAGGGGTATAATGTTGCCCGTATGAACTCTGGAACGAAAGGGGACACGCCGGTGGACCACGTGGAAGAACAGCTTCTCTCCTCCCGGGGCGAAATCCTGAAACGGTACGGGAACCTCCTCGCCTCCTATGGCGGGAAAATTCGCCTGACGGGGCCCAGCGATCCTGAAATACTCTGGAACGACCACATTCTTGACTGTCTTTTCACCGTTTCCCGTCTACCCGACAAGGGACGGATTCTCGATGTGGGCTCGGGAGGAGGTCTTCCCGGCCTTGTCTGGGCCATCTGCCGTCCAGATCTCGAAGTGACCCTCCTTGACAGCGTGAAAAAGAAGTGCGGCGCCCTGGAGGAAATGGCCGCTGAACTGGAGCTTCCCAACGTCCGGGTCCTCTGGGGAAGGTGCGAGGAATACGCCCTGCGGGAACGGGAAACCTTCTCCCTCGCAGGCGCCCGGGCAGTGGCCGGAACGGGGATCCTCCTTGAGTACCTGTCACCCTTCGTGGCCGTGGGCGGAACTGTTATGGCCATGAAGGGCCCTCTGTACACCGAAGAACTCGAACCGCTCCAGGGCAGATGGAACAGGCTCGGCCTCGCCGCTCCGTCCATTGTTCCCTACGGCGGCGAAGAAAAAAAGAGATTTCTTATTCTATGGAAGAAAAACGCCCCCTGTTCATCCAGGTTTCCCCGGAAGACGGGCATGGCGGAAAAAACATTCTGGTGGAGGTGACGCCCCCATGCTTATTCTCACGGTTTCAAACCAAAAGGGCGGAGTAGGAAAAACGACCACGTGCGTCAATCTTGCGGCTGAACTGGGCCGGCTAGGCTATTCCGTCCTCGCTGTGGACATCGACCCCCAGGCGAACTGCACCAGCGGCCTGGGCATATCACCCGAAGACTTCGAACTCAGCCTGTACGACGTGCTCCTCGGCGAGGCCGAGGCGAAGGACGCCGTAATACCCACCAGGTGGGAAGGAGTCTCCATTCTTCCTGCCACCATCGACCTGGCGGGAGCGGAAATAGAGCTTGCCAGCGTCATCAGCAGGGAGACGAGGCTGAGGCGGCATCTCCGGTCCCTCAACAGTTTCGACGTGGCCATCGTGGACTGCCCCCCGTCCCTGGGCATGCTGACCATCAACGCCCTGGTCGCCTCCGACAAGCTCATCATCCCCATCCAGTGTGAATATTACGCCCTGGAAGGGGTGGGCCAGCTCTCGAAAACCATCGGCCTCGTGAGGGACAGCCTCAACTCCGAACTTGAAATCAGCGGGGTGCTCCTGACCATGTACGACTCGAGAACCAGGCTTTCCAACGAGGTGGCCGACGAGGTACGGCGCCAGTTCGGCAGCGTGGCCTTCTCTTCCGTCATCCCGAGGAACGTCAGGCTCTCCGAGGCTCCGAGCCATGCAGCCCCCATAGGCTATTACGACCCCTCCTCCACCGGGGCGCAGGCATACGGGGATCTTGCCAGGGAGGTGTCAGGACTGTGGCTAAAGCGCGCGCACTAGGAAAGGGCCTCGGAGCCCTCTTCACACCCCCGGCGGAGGCGCCTCTTCCTCACGGTGGAGCGCAGCCGGAGATTACCTCTCTTCCGGTGGACAGCATCCGCCCGAACCCCGCCCAGCCGAGGCGGGACATGGACGAGGCTGCCCTCGATTCTCTCGCCGAGTCCATACGGAATCACGGCGTCGTCCAGCCGCTTATCGTCCGCCCCCTCGAAGAGGATGGAAGCTACGAGATCGTGGCAGGCGAGAGGCGGTGGCGGGCCGCCCGCTCCGCCGGCCTGACCCGGGTGCCGGTGCGGGTCATGGAAGGCAGCGACCGGGATCTGCGGGAGATATCCCTGGTGGAGAATATCCAGAGGGAAGACCTTTCCCCCCTGGAAATCGCTTCCGCCATAACGGAGCTGATCCAGCACCATACCCTCACCCAGGAAGAAGTGGCCGAACGCATCGGCTGGAGCAGGGCCGCCGTGACAAACAAGCTGCGGCTTCTCCAGCTGCCGGAAGAGGTCAGGAACATGCTCTCCGAGAGCCTTCTTTCCGAAGGCCACTGCAGGGCCCTTCTCTCGGTGGACTCCCCCTCTATGATGATCGCCCTGGCACGGACTGCGGAAGAACGGGGCATGTCAGTCCGTCAGCTTGAAGAGGCGGTCAGGAGATCGAAGCTGCAGGTGCCCGAGGTTTCCTCCGCCAAACGGGCCTCCTTCGTCATACCGGAACCGGTGCAGTCTTCCCTCAGGGGCCAGGGAATTTCTCTTAAGGTGACAGGAAACCCGAACCGCATGAAAGTGTCCCTCGACGGGCTGAACAGGAGCCAGATGGAGGCCTTTGTGCGTTTTCTGGAGGAACGGGGAGAGGAACTATTTCCCGGGAAATAGGTGATGCACGGTGGACAAGTTTAAAGATGTAGTAATGTTTGGAAAAATAATTTCAACAGGATTCCTCATCGGCGGATATGTGTTTCTCGGTGTTTATCTTGCCCGCAGGCTCGTCGCCTCGGGGTATCCTTCATGGATCAATGCCGCTCTTCCTGCGGCTCTCGCCCTTTTCGGGCTCGGCCAGGGGTGGTTTTTGGTCCGGGAGATCATGAGAAAAAAATAACAAATATGTTTCACGTGAAACTGACAGATCTGCAGGAAGGATGATGGACCATGGAGAACATCTTCGCACCCTGGAGAATGGCCTATATTCAGGTTTCGAAAAAGCAGGACGGATGCATATTCTGCGAATTCCCGCCGGAGAACCGTGACGAGGAACGGCTCATTCTCCACAGGGGAACCACCTGCTTTGTCATTTTCAACGCCTTCCCCTACAACCCCGGCCACCTCATGGTCGCACCATACCGCCATACGGCAGAATACGAACTCCTCTCCGACGAGGAGATGCTTGAAATGCACCGCCTTGGCGGAAGATGCATCTCAGTGCTGAAGAAAGTGATGAATCCCCAGGGATTCAACCTCGGCATCAACCTCGGCAAGGTCGCCGGGGCAGGATTCGACGGCCACCTTCATCTGCACATCGTCCCCAGGTGGAACGGCGACACGAATTTCATGCCCGTGTTTGCCGATGTCCGTGTCGTAGCCGAGGAGCTGGCGGCAACCTATGGGCGGATGAAGGAAGCCTGGAATGAATGAGTGACCTGTACAACGAACCCGCCGCTGAAACTGTAACGGAAACGAAAGTCCAGAAATCCCTTTTCATCGCCCATGTCTGTATTTGCTCCGACGAAGCGGAAGCACGGGAAAGAATCAGAAGTATTTCCTCGGACCACCGGCAGGCAAACCATAACTGCTGGGCGTACAGGGTCGGCTCACTGAAATGTGAAGAATACTTCTCCGACGACGGAGAACCCGCCGGAACGGCGGGAAAACCCATCCTCGGAGCGATTCTCCGGCAGGAACTGACGAATGTGCTGGTGGTGGTGACCCGGTATTTCGGCGGTATCAAGCTCGGTGTGCGCGGCCTCATAGAAGCCTACGGAAACGCCGCCTCGGAGGGTCTCCTCGCATCGGGAAAAGTACTGCGGAGAGTGAGAACATCCTATGAAATACGGATGCCCTACGACATGGCAAAGCTGATGGACCGGCTTCTCGATTCATGCGACACAGGGGGAGAATTTCGGACCATCGAATACGGCGAGTACATTAGGGTGCGGTGCGCTGTCCCTCTCGACCTGGCGCCCAGAGTGGAAGAAACCCTCGAAGAGTGGAAAAACACCAGAAGAATCCGAGGGTGGGATCCGGTCGGGTGATATTGTCCGCTGTGACAGTCCGCAGGCAGCTATTTACGGTATCGCAGTGCTGGAACGCTCCCCCGGCGGATTCCCATTAAAAGAATAAGGAACAGTCTCCTTTTCACAGCATGTGGAAAACGGAAACGAATTACAACACAAACCATCCGGCCTTCCCCAAAAAATATCCGGCTTCGGAACTCCCAATATAAGCAGAAGAAAATCTCCCCATAGAGTGTTTCCCAACTCCTCCAAGACACTGTACACAGTTGCAGTTAACAAGCACTGCTCCCTAACGCTAAATATATTCAAACGGTTTTCCTGAAAACGGATCTATATATTCTATGGAACCTCTTCTTTTACATTCTGCTGGAGGTTGCAGAAGGAGTTTTCAGGACACATAGGCTGACAATCATGCATGAGACCAAAAAAGCCACTGATAGCAAGGCAATGCAGTGGCATCGGGAGAAAAGAATATTGGAATACCATGAGAAGCACCAGGGAGAAGCCTCAGTAATTTCATTCAGGGGGTGGGAATTTACTCTGCAAATGGAAAAAGGTCAGTAAAGAGCAAAGGCTATATACGCTGCCGCAGGTCCGAATTCCGGTGGAAATCCCGAAGAATAATCCCACGGCAAAACAAACACTGTTTCGAAGAACGGAATCCCCGAATTCAGTCTCGAAAACCAGCTTTGGCAGGTAAAACCTTGTCAAAATCCATGTCAACCACTATACTAACCAGTAGACAGGAGATGATTTTTCGTGAAAACACGCTACAAAACTCTCATACTTGCGGCTTTTTTTACCGGATTGACGGCAGTGGGAGCTTTTATCCGAATACCGTTGCCCTTTGTTCCCATTACACTCCAGGTCCTCATGGTACTTCTTTCGGGGTTGCTTCTTTCACCCAGGGCGGCTCTCCTCTCCCAGGCAGCGTATGTTCTCCTGGGACTTTCGGGAGTTCCCGTTTTTGCAGGTGGAGGAGGCATTTCCTACACTCTTTCTCCCACCTTTGGATATCTCATGGGGCAGATTCCTGCGGCATGGGTCATATCCCGCATTGTCAACAGAGGCGAAGTTGCCTTTAAGAAGATATTCCTGGCGGCGATGGCCGGAATTTCCATTATGTATTTGCTGGGTGTAACGGTGCTGTTCCTCAATCTCAACTACGTTGCCGGAAAACCAACGGATCTGGCACAGGTACTGCATATCGGCGTCTATCCCTTCATTTTTCCTGATCTTCTGAAAGCAGCCGCAGCAGCGCTTCTAACCCTTAAAATACGGAGAGTCTCAAAAGGTCCACTCTAAATACAATCAAACCAGATAGCGTTACGCAGCCTCAAGGGGGAATTCCTGGAAACCACAATGGAATTCTCCCTTTTCTATTGTCCGTTATTGACCAGTGCAGCGGAATAAAATCAAAATGGCATCCCCCTACGGAAATAATTCATGGGAATTCAAAGAGCAAAAAGGATATCAAGAGGTGTGGAAGTTCACATAACCGGAAATACCTGACGGCATATACGCATCCAATACAACACAAAAAGAATCCGTACCGAAAGATGCGTAGTACCTGTAAACACCGCCTCCGATGTTTCAAAAAGAAATGGATTAAACTGCACAACCGTGCGTACAAACTTCTTTGACCCCGGGTTATAAAAACAGCAACACTCTCCAAATACCAACCGGAAATCAGTCATAAAAATAGCAATGAACAATATCCCTACGGTCTGTACGGAAGATAAATCGGTGAAACTTACTCCGACTATACATTCGAGATAATTGCCGCGAGAGAAGAAGAGAGTGAGGAAGGAAGAAACCCTGCAATGTTTCACGTGAAACATTGCAGGGGTAAGATTAAATAAAGATTAATTAATAGGGGTGTTGTTTCTGGAAAACGATTGGAATTGATCATTTTGAGCCCTAAAAAGATGTAGAAGGAGCTGACCAAAACTGATCTACTGTATCGACCGCTCCAGGAAATCATTCTTTTCGATGTAATGTTTCACGTTAAACTTCCGGGCAGCTCCGCTGTAGTTCATGTAGCGTACCGTCCCAAATACGGGCCGTTCTGGCCAGGGCCTGTCGTGGAGCCCTCCGATGGCCCATGAAATGCCCGCGATGCCGTTCGGGTCTCTTCCGTCGAGTTCATACCGGTCGTTCAGGAAAAGAGCAGCGGCAAAAGCCTCCTCCGGGGAGGAAGACCATTCGAGTATCTTTTTGGCCCAATACATTCGGGCCCAGCCATGCATTTTCCCGCGGATGATCATTTCTTTCTGGGCAGCATTCCACAGGGGGTCGGACGTTTGTGCGTTTTCAAGGGCTTGAATATCGTAGAGAAAGGGACGGGGATCGTTCCTGTGGTTGTCGAGGCTTTTCCGTGCCCATCCGGGTAGACCGGTGTAGGTTCCCGCCGCTTCTTCGTAGAGGCAGAAATTGTCTGCCAGCTCCCGCCGGACGATAAGTTCTTCGAGAAATGCCCGTGAGGATTCCGTATCCTCGGCGGCGCAAATTTCGTACGCGGTCCTCTGTGCGGAAAGATGTCCGAAATGGAGCCAGGGAGAAAGGCCCGAAAGGCCATCGAGGCCGGGATCGTTTCGATCCTGGGCGTACTTTCCAAGACCCCTCTCCAGAAAGGTGCGCAGTCGTGCGGCGGCGGCCGATTCGCCGGGGGCAATCCATTCAAGCGGAAAACCGGCGTCAGGAGCGGACACCAGAGCGGGAAAATGCTCCGGGAGATTACATGGTACTGAACCGTCCCTATTCGTCGGCGGCATCGGCTGGATTTCCGGGATATCCGTCAGCCAGCCGGAAAGAAGGGGAGAAATTTTCCGGCGGAAGGTGGCGGCGCTGTATTCTTTCTTCGGGGAGGCGATCCATGCAGGTACAATGTTGTGGGCATCCGTCTCCGCCACAGGGCAGGGGGCTGTTTCCAGAAGATCTGCTTTCCAGCTCCGCTTTTCCGGGTAGGGGTCGAAATCAGTCACG
This sequence comes from Aminivibrio pyruvatiphilus, assembly GCF_004366815.1. Classification (NCBI taxonomy): domain Bacteria; kingdom Thermotogati; phylum Synergistota; class Synergistia; order Synergistales; family Aminobacteriaceae; genus Aminivibrio; species Aminivibrio pyruvatiphilus. The sequence continues at coordinate 37,314 of NZ_SORI01000018.1, forward strand.
ATGAAAGAGGCATTCATGGAATGGGCCCGATTTCCCACTGAAAGGCCGGGTTTCCCGGCGAGAATCTCCAGGGGAATGTTCTTTGCGGCAAGGGACCGGGCAAGCAGCCGGAGCCCTTCAGCCAGAAAGCCGTAGTGCCGGAAAGAGGCACCCGAAAATGAAGGAGCGAGGCAGAAAAGCACCCGCAGAGGGCGGGAGAGAGCTTTCGCGGTATGGAAGGCAGCCAGAAGAGCCCAGTTATCCGCGGCCCTCTGGTCCCGGGACATCCAGTAGAGCACCGGGCCGCTTCCGGAAGGTCCGTCTTTCAGGAGGCGGGTTCGCCTGAGAGTATCGGGGGGCAGTGAGGAAAGGGGCATGCTGTTGTATACATTCCTTTCTATTTCCCGGGAAATAGGATATGAAAAGAAGGGCCTGCCGGAGGCAGGCCCTTTGACTATTCTACGATTTCCACCAGTTCGACCTGGAAGGTGAGCTCTTTTCCCGCGAGGCGGTGGTTTGCGTCAAGCTCGACGGAATCTTCTCCCACCGAGGCCACCGTTACGCTCATGGGGCTTCCTCCCCGGGTCATCATCTGGAGACTGTCACCCACGGAAGGCTCGTAATTTTTTGGCATAACGTCCCGGGATACGGTGAAGACCATGTCGTCCCTCTTCGACCCGTAGGCCTGGTCCGGGGGCAGGACAAGGGTCCGCTCTTCTCCCACCTTCATCCCGACGACGCCGCTGTCGAATCCGGGGATCATCTGCCCGGCCCCCACAGTGAACTCCAGGGGGGGCCTCCCCCTGGACGAGTCGAACACTTCGCCGTCGGAGAGGGTTCCCGTGTAATGGACCCGTATCTTTTTTCCCTTTTCTGCGATCATGTACTGCTCCTTTCTCCGCCTCTCTGACGGAAGGAAATTCTCCGGCCGTTCGGCCTGGAAAAGAGTTCCTGTATTGTATGTGTTCGGCTCCCCCGTGGCAAGGCAGGAATTCCTCATGGTCCGGCGGTTTGATTGCCGCCCGGGGCAGGATTAGGATGTACAATACGGAGGAGCGGGTTTCGGGACGGGCAGCGTCCCGGGAAAGATCCGGGGAAGGGGGAGAGAGACAGTGAAGATAATGAAGAAGCAGCTGGAGGAGGCGGTCCGGGAGGGGATCATCTCTGAAATGCAGGCGGAAAGTCTCTGGGAGTTTCTTCTGGAAAAAAACGAGGACGATCCGTCCTTCAAAGTAACCCACATCCTGTATTACCTCGGCGGACTGATTGCCATCGGAGCCATGACCCTCTTCATGAACCTCGGCTGGGAGGCTTTCGGAGGATGGGGGATTTTCGCCATCGCCGTCGTCTATGCCCTTTTCGGCCTGCTGCTGGCGGAACGCTTTTCCGGAAAAAGGGGTTTCGCTGTTCCGACGGGCATTATGGCCGCTTTTGCCACGGCCCTTGTTCCCCTGGCAGTGTACGGTCTCCAGGCCGGCCTGGGCTACTGGGACGGGGGCAGGGTGTACCGTGAGTACCACGTCTATATCGACTGGCGGTGGATGTCCATGGAACTTGCCACCCTCGCCGCGGGGGCGGCGGCCCTGAAGCGCTACAAACTTCCGTTCCTCGTTTTTCCCGTGGCGGCGACCCTCTGGTACATGAGCATGGATCTCGCCCCCTTCCTTTTCCGGGATGCCGATCTCACATGGAGGCTCCGCAGGACCGTGTCTCTCTTGTTCGGTCTCGCCATGGTTCTTTTCGCCCTCCGGGTGGATTTCAGAACCCGTTCGAAGGGAGATTTCGCCTTCTGGCTGTATCTCTTCGGGCTGGCCGCTTTCTGGGGAGGGTTCTCCCTCATGGATTCGGGAAGCGAGCTCGGACGGTTTTTCTATCTCTGCGTCAACCTTCTCCTCATCGCCGTGGGGGCTGTGCTTTCCCGGCGGGCCTTCGCCGTCTTCGGGGGAATTGGTACCTCCATATACATCGGCCATCTTGCCTGGAGGGTTTTCGAAAACAGTCCCTTTTTCCCCTTTGCCCTTTCTCTCGTGGGGTTTGCCGTCATCTGGACCGGCATTCTCTGGCAGCGAAGGGAAAAACAGATAACCGCAGCGCTCCGCTCCTTTCTTCCCGTCCAGGTGAGGGAATTTCTCGAAAACGGACAATAGGGGAGAGGAATACATGATGAAAAGAGGCCGCTGTATTGGAGCTTTTTCTTGCCGCACTCGCCGTGACCATACTCTATAGGATCGCCAGGGCCTTTCTTCGCCTTGCATCGGGCAGGAAGGACCGGGAATCGCCGGGGAAGGTCCTGAAGGATTCCGAAACAGGCCGCCCCGGTGCGGCGGAGCCCGCCCGGTGGTTCGGCTCCATGGAAATGCCTTCGGTGAACGGGTATTCCGTTCCCGGAGGCCTGGTCTACGTGGGAGAGAAACTCCTGGATTATTCGGGGTTCAACGATCCCTGCCTCCTCAATCCCTCCCTCCGGGCGGTTTCCGGACTCTCACCGTCGATGCCGCTGCCGGAGCAGAGGCTCCACTACGGAAAAATGACTCCGGAGCAGCGGGGTGCCTACCTGTCGTGGCTTGCAGGAGGGCGGAATGATCCTGCCGCCGCCGTCCCCTACGTTTTCCTGTTCTTTTACGGCCTTGAGCGGCGCCTCATGGTGGACGGCCAGCGGGGGGGCGTATCCCCGGAAGAACGGGCGGACATGGTGCTGGAAATCCTCCGGCTGCTCCAGATTTACGGAGGGCACCGGGCCTTCAGGGGCCATGCCCGGAACCTTCTGGCCATGGAATGGGTTCTCTGGGGGAATCCCGACGACCGGCCCGGCTATATCGACTTCTCAGACAGGTACTGCGCCGAGCCTTTCGCCGCCGTTCTCGCCCGGTACGCGGCCCTGGACAGGCCCATACCGGCGGACGCGGCCCTTCAATGGCTGATTCTCCACCCCGAGCAGGGGATCAAAACGTCAGCGAGGCGCTGCCCTGATCTTTTCCGTAAGCTTTTCTTCCTCCGCTACCGGGAAAAGTACGGCGAGGGGATGGTCATCCACCCCAACAGGACCCCTCTCACGCTCACCTACAGGGCCGCCACGCCCTCCCTCGGGGACCGGCTCAAGATCCGCATCCCGGGGCTGCCGAATCCCTTTGTCCTCACCGCGCCGGTGAAAAGGCTGGCGGCCCTCGCAGCCGGGTGTGCCGACGAGCTGGACAGCTACAGCAGATTTTTGGCCCGGGGAGGAAGCCCTGAATCCCCCGAGGCGGCCGCCCTTCTTCCGGCGGAGCTGCTCACCGGCGCCCCCGCCGGGGAGGCCGTCCGGGAGAGGCTCGCCCGTCTCTGCCCGGAAAACCCGACTCTGACCGATGCGGGAAAGGTCTTCGCCGTTCTCGGGCAGACGCCTCCGCCAAAAATGGACCGGAAACGGGCGGCGGCGCTGGCCGATGCCCTGGGGGCCTTCGGCTTCGGCATGGCCCCCGACCCCGGCATTCACGGTTTCCCCCCGTCGCCGGACGGGCCTGTTGCCCTCTTTTCCCCCCGGACCGTCCCCTCGGCCCGGGAGAAATTTGCGGCCCTGACGGCACTGGTCAGACTGGGCAGCCTGGTGGCCCAGGCATCGGGCGAGGCCACGGAAGGGGAGCGGAGGGTAGTGGAGGATCTCGTCTCCTCCGACGAGGCCCTCTCCCCGGAGGAGAAACGGTCCCTCTCCGCCCTCTCCCTCTGGGCCTTTGCCGTACCCCAGGGCGCCGCAGGCCTCCGGGGGATCCTCGGGCCCCTTCCGGAGGAGACGAAACGGTCCCTGGGCCGAATTCTCGGCGCCATTGCCGCCGCCGACGGCAGGGTGGACCCCGCGGAGGTCCGCGCCATAGGGAAGCTCTACGGCTACCTCGGCCTCGACGCCGGGCAGGCCTCCCGGGACATCCACGCCGCCGTGTCCGGCACGGCCGCCCCGTCCGCGGGAACGGAGACAAAGGAAGGGTTTTCCCTGAACATGGATCTCATCCGCCTCCGGCAGGAGGAAACCCGGCAGGTGAGCGGCGTCCTGCGGGAGATATTCGCCTCCCCGGAAGAGGAGCCCCTTCCCCCAGAGGAGCCGCCGGCGGGAGACGGCCCGCTTGCCGGGCTTGGCGGTCAGCACCGGGAACTGCTTTTCTCCCTCCTGAAGCGTGAGACCTGGCGGAGGGAGGAGTATGAATCCCTCTGCGCCTCCCTGTCCCTTCCCCCCGACGGGGCGCTGGAAATACTGAACGAATGGGCCTTTTCCTCCGCCGGGGCGCTCCTCGCCGAGGACGGGGACCCCGTCTATATCGACATATCCCTGGCAGAGGAGGTTCTTTCCCATGGACAGCAGGAAGATGAAAATCCGGCCCCGTGAGCGGGACGCCATTCTCCAGTCCCTCCGGGCGGGCGTGACGCCCCGAACGGGGCTCCACCACATCCAGGTCGGCCGGGCGAGGGAAGTGGAAGCCCTGCTGAAGGACCTGGACCGCATCCTCGACGGCGGGTCGGCCTTCCGGCTCATCATCGGGGCCTACGGCTCGGGCAAGAGCTTCTTCCTCCAGCTCGTCCGGTCCATTGCCCTGGAAAAGGGGCTGGTGACCCTTCACGGTGATCTCTCGCCGGACCGCAGGCTTTATTCCACGGGAGGGCAGGCCCGGAACCTCTACGCCGAGCTGGCCCGCAATCTCTCCACCAGGACAAAGCCCGACGGTGGAGGCTTTCCCGGTCTCGTGGAGCGGTTCCTCTCCGAGACGCGGAAAGAGGCGGAAGCGGAGGGAAAGCCCATGTCCACCGCCATCCACGGCAGGCTGGAGAAACTCTCGGAACTCGTGGGCGGGTATGATTTCGCCTCCGTAATAGATGCCTACTGGAACGGCTACGAGCGGAGCGACGACGCCCTCAGGGCGAACGCCGTCCGGTGGCTCCGGGGCGAGTTCGCCACCCGCACCGACGCCCGGAACGCCCTGGGCGTGCGCACCATCATCGACGACGCCAACGTCTACGACACCTTCAAGATCCTCAGCCTCTTCGTCCGGCAGGCGGGCTACGGCGGCCTGCTGGTGAACCTCGACGAGATGGTGAACCTCTACAAGCTGGCCAGTTCCAAGGCCCGGCTCTCCAACTACGAACAGATCCTCAGGATGCTCAACGACTGCCTCCAGGGCACCGCCGAGGCCGTGGGGTTCCTCCTGGGCGGAACGCCCGATTTCCTCTACGATCCCCGGAAGGGGCTCTACAGCTACGAGGCCATCCAGTCCCGTCTCAACGAGAACGCCTTCGCGAAGGCGGCCGGGGTGACCGACTACGACGCCCCCATCCTCCACCTCGGCAGCCTGACCCCGGAAGAGCTCTACGTCCTCCTGGGGAACATCCGGAACGTCTACGCCGCCGGAGACCCGGCGAAATATCTCGTTCCCGACGAGGCCCTGGCGGCCTTCCTCGCCCACTGCTCGCAAAAGATCGGCGAGGCCTATTTCCGGACCCCCCGGACCACCATCAAGGCCTTCGCCGACTTCCTCGCCGTGCTGGAGCAGAACCCGGACATCCGGTGGAACTCCCTCATCGACGAAATTCCCGTGGAGGAGGACCGTCCCTCCGACATGCCCGAGATCGGGGAAAGGGACGGCGAAGGGGAGGCCGGGGACGACGATCTGACCTCCTTCACAATCTGAGGCCGCCATGGAAGCCTCCGCAGGTTTCAGCCGCCTGGCCGAGGGGGTCCGCCGCTGGGTCTGGAAGCAAGGGTGGCCCTCCCTTCGGGAGATCCAGGAGATGGCCCTGCTGCCCGTCCTCGACGGAAAGGAGGACGTGATCCTCAGTGCCGCCACCGCCGGGGGCAAGACGGAGGCCGCCTTCCTTCCCGCCTGCACGCGCATGGCGGAATCGCCCCTTCCCGGAACGGCCATCCTCTATGTGAGCCCCCTCAAGGCCCTCATCAACGACCAGGCCCGGAGGCTGGAAAGCCTCTGCGGTTCCGTGGGCTTTCCCGTCACCCCGTGGCACGGGGATGCCCCGGAGGGGGGAAAGAACAGTCTCCGGAAGAACCCCCGGGGGGTTCTGCTCATCACCCCCGAATCCCTGGAGTCCCTGCTCATGAACTCCCCCGCCTGGTGCGGCGAAGCCTTCGCCGGCCTGGTGAACGTCATCGTGGACGAGTTCCACGCCTTCCTCGGCACGGAGCGGGGATGCCAGCTCCAGTCCCTCCTCCGGCGGATAGAGTTCCTCATCGGCCGGACGGTCCCCCGGATCGCCCTCAGCGCCACCCTGGGGGAGATGGAGAAGGCCGCGTCGGCCCTCCGCCCGGAGAAAACCCTTCCCTGCAGGATTCTCGCCTCGGAGGGAAAGGGCAGCGAGCTTCTGCTCCAGGTCCGGGGGTACAGGACGCCCCGGGCGGACAGGGGGGCGCGCCCGGGCCTCCCCGGCGAACTGGTTCAGGACGTCTACCGCCTCCTCAGGGGCGATTCCCACCTCCTCTTCACCAACAGCCGCTCCCGGACCGAAGAGCTTGCCGCCGCCCTCTCCGCCCTCTGCGGCCGCAATTTCGTCCCCAACGAGTTCTTCCCCCACCACGGCAGCCTTGCACCGGACCTTCGCCGGAGCCTCGAGGAGCGCCTTCAGAAGAAGGACCTTCCCACCACGGCGGTGTGCACCTCCACCCTCGAGCTGGGCATCGACATCGGCTCCGTGGCGTCCATAGGCCAGGTGGGGGAGCCGGGCACCGTATCGGGCCTCCGGCAGCGCCTCGGCCGCTCGGGACGGCGGGGCGGACCCGCCGTGCTCCGGGTCTTCGCGGAGGAGGACGAAACGGGCCCCGACAGCCACCCGGCCGACGCTCTCCGGCTGTCCCTGGTGCAGACCGCCGCCGTCCTCTCCCTGCTGCTGCGGAAATGGCGGGAACCTCCCCGGGAGGGGCTCTACCACCTCTCGACCCTGGTCCAGCAGACCCTCTCGGTGATTGCCCAGTACGGCGGTGTCCGGGCGGACCAGCTCTGGACGCTGCTCTGCGGCACGGGGCCCTTCCATGCAGTGGGAAAGAAAGATTTCGGCGACTTCCTCCGGGGTCTCGCGGAAAAGCAGGCCATAACCCAGCTCGGCGACGGCCGCCTCGTCCCCGGCACGGAGGGAGAGCTTCTGACGGACCGGTACACTTTTTTCACCGCCTTCTCCTCCCCGGAGGAATACCGGCTCGAATACAACGGGGAACTCCTGGGTACGGCCCCCCTGGAGATTCCCCCGTCACCCGGCGGTTCGCTCCTCTTCGCCGGGAAGGCCTGGGAGACCGTGGCCGTGATTGCCTCCAGCAAGACCGTCCTTCTCCGTCCCTCCGCCGGGGGAACGCCCCCCCGCCTTGCCGGCGGAAGGACAGTGGTCCACGACACCGTCCGGAGGGAGATGAAGCAGGTCCTTCTCGCGGGGGATCCCTCCCGGTATTTCAACCCCACGGCGGCGGAGCTCTTCCGGGAAGGGGCTGAGCGGTTCCGGAACTGGAGGCTCGGGGAGACGGACATCCTCGAAGACAAGGGCAGCCTCCATCTCTTTCCCTGGAGGGGAGACGAGGTCGTCGAGGCGGCCGCCATGCTGCTCCGGAGAATGAACCTCCGGGCGGACACCTTCGGCGGCGTAATCACCCTTCCCGGGTGCAGCGCTGCCGGACTCCGGGAAGCCGCCGGGCGAATCCCCGGCCGGGGCCTGCCTTCCGGCGAAGAGCTGGCAGCGGATGCCCCGGACACGGAGATCGAAAAATTCGACTATCTCGTCCCGGAACGGCTCCGGCGGCGGGGGTGGGCCGCCCGGTACCTGGATGTCCCGGGCGCCGCCGAATGGCTCGGGAGCCTGGCCGGGCGGAAATGATAGAATGAAGCCGTGATCCCGGACGAAATCCGCAAGGAGATGAATTCATGGACTTCCGCAAGCGCATAACCGACTACGGCGTCAACACAGGAATACTGCCCCGGGGACCCCGGAACGCCATCACCGACGTGGAGGGAGTCCGGGTGGGCCACTGCACCCTGGCCGACGGCCCCGTGCAGACGGGGGTCACCGCCGTTCTGCCCCACGGAGGCAACCTCTTCCGGGAAAAGCTCCTCGCCGCCTGCCACGTGATCAACGGCTTCGGAAAGTCCGCCGGGCTCGTCCAGGTGGAGGAGATGGGCACCCTCGAGACACCTGTCCTCCTCACCAACACCTTCGCCGTGGGGGCGGCATCGGAGGCCCTCGTCCGGCACATGCTGGCGGACAACCCCGACATCGGCCGGGAGACGGGAACGGTCAATCCCGTGGTCTGCGAGTGCAACGACGGCTTCCTCAACGACATACGGGGCTTCGCCGTCCGGGAGGAGCACGTGCTCCGGGCCCTCGCCTCGGCCTCGGAGGACTTTGAGGAGGGGGCCGTCGGGGCGGGCAGGGGCATGTCGTGCCACCAGCTCAAGGGCGGCATCGGCACCGCCTCACGGGTTCTCGAGGTAGAAGGGGCCTCCTTCACCCTGGGAGTCCTCGTCCTCTCCAACTACGGCCAGCTGGAGGACCTCCGGGTGGACGGGCGGCACATCGGCCCCGCCATCGGGAAAATCCACCCGCCCCAGGACGAGCAGGGGTCCATCATCGCCGTGATCGCCACGGACATTCCCCTCACAGAGCGCCAGCTCGGCCGGGTCGCCCGCAGGGCGTCCGTGGGCATCACCAGGACCGGGGCCTTCATCGGCAGCGGCAGCGGTGAAATCGCCCTCGCCTTCACCACGGCGAACCGCTTCCGCCACCACGAAACGGCGCCCCTGCTCTCCCTCTCCATGCTCAACGAAAACCACATCAACCTCGCCTTCCGGGCCGCCGCCGAGGCCACGGAGGAAGCGGTGCTCAACTCCATGGTCCGTGCGGAACCCGTTTCCGGAAGGGACGGACATATCAGGCACTCCCTGGCGGAGTACGCCCATCTCTTTGCCCGGCAGTGACGGGCTTCATCGAAAAGGAGAATGATTCCATGAACAGCGGAACGGACTTTCTGGGCCGGGCGGCGGAGCTCCACAGGAACTCCTTCGTGGCGGACGCCCACTTCGACCTCCTGCCCTTCGTGCTCGAAAAGCGCGAACGGGGGGAGACACGGGTCATCGAGCGGGACTACCTTCCCGGTCTTCGGGAGGCGGGAGTGGACCTGGTGGTGTCCTCCCTATTCCTGAGCGGCCGGTACCTCCCCGAGATGGGCCTCCGCAGGTCTCTGGACTACATCAGCGCCCTCCACGCCGAAATCGAGGAAAGCCCGGGGCTCTTCTCCCTCTGCCGGAGCACCGGCGAGATCCTGGAGGCCAACGGACGGGGAGAGCTTGCCCTTCTCCTCTCTTTTGAAGGGCTGGACCCCATAGGGAACGACCTCTCCCTCCTCAGGATCTTTTTCGAGCTCGGCGTCCGGGGTGTGGGCATCACATGGAGCAGGAGGAACTACGCCGCCGACGGGTGCTTCTTCGACCCGGCGGAGGAGGGGCGGAAGGGGGGGCTCACGGAATTCGGCGTCCGGGCCCTCCGGGAGGCCCTCCGCCTCGGGATGTACCTCGACATCAGCCATCTCAACGACGAAGGGGTGGAAGACGTCTTCGAACTCTTCGACTGCCCCGTCATGGCGTCCCACTCCAACTGCCGCTCCCTCGCCCCGGTGATGCGCAACCTCACCGACAGCCAGACGGCGCGCCTCGCAGAGCGGGGAGGCGTCCAGGGGATGAACACCTGCAGCACCTTTGTCGCAAACCCGGACGAAAAGACCGTGGACGGGAAAGACCTGGCGGACCATGCCGACCGCATTGCCCGGCAGACAGGACCGGGGACCGTCTGCTTCGGTTTCGATTTCTGCGACGAGACCCGGGACTTTTCCGGTCCCGGCCCCTTCAGGGAATACGACTGCGTGAAGGGCTACCCCGGAAGCGTGGCCTTTACCGCCGAACTGCTCTCCAGGGGCTGGAGCGAACAGGACGTCCGGGGAATCTTAGGCGAAAACCTGCTCGCCTTCCTCGGGCGCACCATCGGATAGACACTTGGGGCGGCCCCGAACGGGGCCGCCTTTTTTCGCGGGAGCCAGGCTCCCGAAAGGAGGTCCGTCATGAGAAAGACTATTTCCGTGCTTGCCCTGCTTCTCCTTCTCCAGGTCCTCTGCCTGCCCGGGAGGGCGGAAGAAGGAGGCTGGAAAACGCTCCACGAACACGCCCTCTCCCTCTACCGGTCCGGCATGTTCTCCGAGGCCGTCACCGAAGGCCTGAAGGCCCTCGGCGAGGCGGAGAAAACGGCGGGCCCCGACTCCCCCGAGGCGGCGTCCACCCTGGGGCTTCTCGCCAACGCGTGGCACAGCCTCGGGCAGTATGACGAGGCAGGGCCGTACTATCTCCGGGCCCTGGCCATCCACGAGGCGCGGAACGGCCCGAACCATCCCGACACCGCGTCCACCCTCAACAACCTCGCCCAGCTCCGCCACTTCCAGGCCAGGTACGGGGAATCCGAAGCCCTCTACAAGCGGGCTGTCGAATCCTACGAAAAGGCCCTCGGGAAGGACGATCCGGCCCTTGCCACGCCGCTGAACAACCTCGCCGAGCTCTACCGCTCCCAGGGAAACGCCGCCGCCGCCGAGCCCCTGTTCTTCCGGGCCATGGCGCTCTACGAGGAACACTTCGGCCCGGACCACCCCAACGTGGCCATGTGCCTGAACAACCTGGCCCTTCTGTACCAGGACGGAGGCAGCCCCGACCAGGCGGAATCCATGTTCCGCCGCGCCCTCGCCGTCTTCGAGACCCTCGGCCCCGAGCATCCCTACGTGGCGGCTTCGCTGAACAACCTGGCCCTCCTGCTCTTCGGGCAGCAAAAGACCGCAGCGGCGGAGCCCCTGTTCATACGCGCCCTGGGCATCTATGAAAAGAATTTCGGGGAGGGACACCCATCGGTGGCATCGGTGATCCACAACCTGGGGGAACTGAACCGGGCAAAAGGGGACGCAAAACAGTCGGAAGCCTATTTCAGAAGGGCCCTCGCCATCAAGGAACGGTATCTCGGTCCCGACCATCCCTCCGTGGCCGGTACCCTGGAAAACCTCGCCGCCCTCTACCGGGAGTCGGGGCGGAATGAAGAGGCGAAGCCCCTGGAGGAACGGGCGGCGGCCATACGGCGGCTGCACCGGTGACGAAGAAAAACCGAACGGCGGCGGTACGGTCCCACTCCGGGAGCTGCGCCGCCGCCGATGCTGCATGTGAGAACGGACCGTCAGTTTCCCAGGTCGTCCAGCACCCGGATCGCCGAGATCCTGTCGCCCCAGCCGAAGGAATGAAGCGTGGGAACTCGTGACCCGGCAGGGTAGGTATGAATGGGCCGGGTATTGGAGCCGGGGTTGATGTGTTCGTAAATCTCCGCCTTTACGGAGCTTCCGACTTTTATGGAACTGATTTTGTCGTTCCAGCTGGTGTTCGAGTTCTCCAGGAAAACTTTCGTGAGATCAAGCTCGTGCCTGTTCGCCTTGACTATGAGATGCTTCCCCCCGTAGTCCACATGTTCGAAGAAAATGACCTCGTCAGCCTGGGGTTCCGGAATATCGTCCTCCGGGTTCCAGTTCTTCCCCCGGACCTTGATGGAGGAGATCCTGTCGCCCCACCCGCTGGCGTGGAGATTGTCGATCCGGGTGACCCCGGACCCGTCCCCCCGGTGCTGGACGCAGGGTTCGCCGAAGTCGATATGGGTGCAGACGTAGGCCTGGGCGTTGGCCCCTATCTTCAGGGAACTTATCCCGTCATTCCAGTTTCCGGTGGAGTCCCAGAACGGAAGCTGCCGGAGATCGGGCAGGTCCTCACCGTCGGCATACATCCTGTGTTCCCCCTGGCAGCCTGTATTCTTGAAAAAGAAAATTTCGTTCTCCAGGGGATCTATTTCCTCGCTGCGGGCCTGTTCATTTCCCGGGCCTGTGCCTCCGGATCCGCCCGATGGCTCGCCCTGGCTCCCTCCCCCTGTACCTCCGGTTCCTCCCTGTTCCTGGGACCCTCCGGAAGAACCTCCGCTTTCGCTCCAGGGAGTCCATCCCCTGGCACGCACCTTCATGGAGGAAATCCTGTCTTCCCACCCGGTGCCGTGAAGGCTGATGATGTCCGTGCTTCTCTGCCCGTCGCCGCTGAAAAATATGCAGGGGCCTCCGAAATCGATATCCGTGCACAGCAGGACCGCGGTGTCCTTGCCTATCTTCAGAGAGCTGATCCTGTCGTTCCATGTCCTGCCCGGGGAAATCGACATGGTCCTGAGGTCGGCGCATTCCCAGTCCGCATCGGGAGAAAGAACGCCTCCGTCGAAGTTCACGTGTTCAAAAATGGCGACCTCACCCGGTCCCGGGACGATGCGCATCCGTATCCTGACCGATGAAACGGTATCGCCCCAACCGATGCTGTGCAGGTCAGGAACAAGCAGGGGGGTGACCCCGTCCCCCTCGAAAATGATGGAGGGGCCTCCGAAGCCTGCATGCTGGTAGAGAATGGCCCGGGCATTTTTCCCCACAGCCAGGGAGCTGACCCTGTCGTTCCATTTCTCACCGGTGGGAAGATTCCACCGGTTGAGGTCGGGAAGTTCGTTGTCGTAGGTATACCCCATGCTTCCCCCCTCGAAATTGGGGTTTTCAAAAAGAATGACCTGGAAATCCGCTGGATCGGGCGGGTCTGCGGCCTGAACAGGAAGGGCGGAGAAAAGAAGAAAAAGGAAGATACACAGCGCCCCGAAGACCACCCTGAAACGAACCGGTGCGTTCATGGAAGCATCTCCTCCTTTGCGTCTGGCGGGAGCCATTCTCCATTCTGATATACTATTCCAACTGTTTTGAATTATAGGGCGAAAGTCGATGGTGGTCAACCGTACTACACACGCCGGGGTCCGGAGGGGCCCGGATATTCGTCTTCCTTGACCGGCCTCGGAGGAACCGTTTATCATGTCTCCGGAGAGGGGGGGAAAGACCATGAAGGAAATCCGGGCGAAAATCGTCGCGAGCGTGGAAAAGCTGTTCGGGCGAAAGCAGTTCAAGGCTCTGAAGGACCTGCTCTGCACCATGGAGCCTGTGGATATCGCGGACGTTCTTTCCGGAAAGCCTCCCGCCGAACGGGTCTTTCTTTTCCGCCTTCTTCCGAAGGATCTTGCCATAGACGTGTTCGAGTTTCTCGAGGGAACGGAACGGGAGGAGCTCCTTTCAAGCTTCACCGACGCGGAAGCCGCGGCGGTCATCGAGGAAATGTCGGACGATGACCGGACCGCCCTTTTTGACGAGCTGCCGGCCAAGACCGTGAAAAAACTTCTCTTCCATCTTTCACCGGAGGAGAGGAAAATCGCCAATACCCTCCTCAACTACCCCGAGGATTCGGCCGGCCACATCATGACCACAGAATTCATCGATCTCGACGAGACCCTCACCGCATCGGGAGCCCTGGACACAATCAGGGAGACGGCCTCGAAAAAGGAAACCATATACACGGCGTTCGTGGTGGACGAGGAAAGACGGCTGAAAGGCACAGTCCGCCTCGAGGACATCATCCTCGCTTCCCCTGACGCTCCCGTGAGCGGCCTGATGGACGAACATCCCGTTTTCACCTCCACGGAAACCGACCGGGAGGAGGCCGCCGGGACCATGTCGAAGTACGACCTCCAGGCCATGCCGGTGCTGGACCGGGAACACCGCCTTGTGGGCATCCTCACCTTCGACGACATCCTGGACGTGGTGCAGGAAGAGGCCACCGAGGACTTCGAGCGTATGGCCGGCATTTCGCCCGTGGAGGAAAGCTACATGGACGCGGGGGTTCTCACCCTTACCAGGAAGAGGTTCACCTGGCTGCTGGTCTGTATCGTCACCCAGGTGTTCTCATCCTTCATTCTCGAGAATTACGCCTTCGCCCTGGAAAGCGTGGTGGCCCTGGCCTTCTTCATCCCCCTGCTGATCGACACGGGAGGAAACACGGGCACCCAGAGCGCCACCCTCGTCATCCGCGGCCTGACCACCGGCGAATTATCCGGGGACGATGTAAAAAAGGTCATCTCAAAAGAGCTTGTACTCGGTCTTCTTCTCGGGGGCACCCTGGGCGCCCTTGCGGCTCTCCGCGCCCTGACCATGGGGACAGGGTACGGCGTTGTCCTGACGGTGGGCATTTCGGTGGTCGCCGTCGTTTCCCTCGGCAACCTCGTCGGAAGCCTCATGCCCTTTGCGGCACGGAAATTCGGCATCGACCCCGCCATAATGTCAGGTCCCTTTATAACCACGGTGGTAGACATTATCGGTCTGCTTGTCTACTTCGAAGTGGCCCGCCGCCTTCTGGGTCTCGGCTGACCTCCTGCGCTCCGGAGAAAAACAGGTCCCATATTCCCTTTTTCTTTCTTCCAATCAAAAGCGGCATAACACGGAATCCCTTCCGGGGTAATGAAAATTTCCCAAAAGAGTGTATGATACTGATTATAAATAGTATAACCAGGAGGGAATCTGATTGGGGATCTACATGAACAACGGAGCCACCACCTGGCCGAAGCCGGAATGCGTCGCCCGCGCCATGGCGGACTTTCTCACCGGCAGGGGCGCGAACCTCGCCCGGGGAAGCGCCTCGGAGCGGGACATGGGAACCCTCGACCTGGTATTCACCTGCCGGGAGCGCCTCGCCTCCTTCTTCGGAGGATGGGAAGACGATCCGCGGTACGTCAATTTCACCGCAAACGTCACAGAATCCCTCAACGTGGTGTTCAAGGGGTACCTCAAACCCGGGATGAAGGTGCTTACCTCGTCCATGGAGCATAATGCGGTGATCCGCCCTCTCCGCCGTCTCGAGGCCGGAGGGGTTTCCGTGGAAGTCCTCCCGTGCGACGGGGAAGGGTTTCTTCATCCCTCGACCCTCGCCAAAGCGCTCAAGGAGTCCGATGTTTCGCTGGTGGCCCTTTCTCACTGCAGCAACGTCTGCGGCACCGTGCAGGACCTTGAGGCCCTGGCTGCAGTCTGCCGGGAGGCGGCCGTACCTCTCGTCGCTGACTGCGCCCAGACTGCGGGGATCCTGCCCCTGGACGCCGAAAAGCTGGGGCTGGCGGCTCTCTGCTTCACCGGCCACAAGGGGCTCTTCGGGCCCCAGGGCATCGGGGGCATTCTCTGGAAGCCCGATTTCGCCGAAAAAACGGCATGGTTTGTGGAAGGCGGCACGGGAAGCTACTCCCACCTTGAGCTGCAGCCCGACACCATGCCCGACAAGTTTGAGGCGGGCACGCCAAACCTTCCGGGAATAGCCGGTCTTCTGGCGGCCCTGGACTGGATAGAGGAAACAGGGATTGAAAATATCCGGCGGAGAGAAGAGTCCCTGGGGGCCCTTCTCCTTGAAGGACTGCTCTCCCTTCCGGGAGTGCAGCTCTCCGGGCGGAAGTCCATGGACGGACGCCTGCCCGTGTTCGCCGTCAACTTTGAGGGGCGGGACAACGGCATACTCGCCGCCCGGCTCTCCGACGAGTGGGGCATAGAAACGAGGCCGGGGCTGCACTGCGCCCCTCTGGCCCACAAAACCCTGGGAACGTTTCCGGGAGGGGCCCTGCGCCTCAGCCCGGGATGGTTCACCACCGTGGACGAGGTCCGGAAAACGGTGGACGCCCTGAAGGCGGTGCTTGCATCATGAACTGCGGAGGAGGTGCGGAAATGAGGCTTACAGAGCTTTCGACCACCAGCGGGTGAGCGGCGAAAATAGGTCCGGCGGACCTGGAGAAGGTGCTGAGGGATCTCCCGCTGCCATCCCACGAACGGATCATCACGTCCTGGGGTTCCGGCGAGGACGCCGCCCTCTGGACGATAGATCAGGAGCGGGCCGGAATTCTCACGGTGGACTTCATCACCCCCGTGTCGGACGACCCCCGCACCTGGGGACAGATCGCGGCGACGAACTCCCTGAGCGACGTCTTCGCCATGGGCGGGAAACCCTTCGTGGCTTTGAACATAGTGGGTTTTCCCACGAAAACCCTCGAACTGGACGTGCTGAAGGACGTCCTGCGGGGAGGGCAGGAAAAAGTGGCGGAGGCGGGAGCCTTCCTCCTGGGAGGCCACAGCGTGGAGGACAGGGAACCCAAGTACGGACTCGTCGTCTACGGAGAAGTCCGGCGGGACTCCCTCTGGAAGGTGACCGGGGCACGGCCGGGAGACCTTCTTCTTCTCACGAAGCCGGTCGGCACAGGGATAGTCGCCACCGCTGTAAAGGCGGACATGGTGGAGGACGAGGCTTCCAGGACGGAAGCCGCCCGGTGGATGACCACCCTGAACGACCTCCCGAGGCGGCTCTCCCCCGACGAATGCCGCATGGTGCATGCCTGCACGGACGTCACCGGCTTCGGGCTCGCGGGACACGTCCTGGACATGCTTTCGGAGGGGGGCCTGAAGCTCACCCTGGGGATACGGGACATACCCCTTCTGCCAGGCGTCCTGGGCCTTGCCTCCAGCGGCCTCATCCCGGCCGGAACCTACAGCAACAGGATCGCCTACGAGGACAGGGTGAAGGATCCGTCGAAGCACGACGACATCCTGATGGACATGGTCTTCGACGCCCAGACCTCTGGGGGGCTTCTGCTCGCCCTGGGAAGGGAGGACGCCGAAAGGCTGCTCCCGAAGATCCGGAGCTTCGGCTTCGACAGGACGGCGGTCATCGGCAGGTTCTCCGAAGGGGACGGAACGATAGAAATAGCAGACGCCCTGTAGACAGCAGACTGAAATTGTTCCGTGAGTGCAGAACGTTGTTTTTCTCCTGTGCGCAATTTTCCGGAGCGCATGGGCAGGTTGGTTGTTGACCATATTGTGGTGTGAACCGCATCATCATTTCAGAGAAGGGTGGTTTGTTTATGAAGAGCATCAACGGCATTCTCATCTCCCGATGGGGCCCGGCCGTCACCGGAGCTTTCGTCGGAGCGGCTGCCTCGCTTCTCGTTTTCTTCGGCAATCCCGGAAACATGGGGATATGTGTCGCGTGCTTCACCCGGGACATCGCCGGGGCGCTGGGGCTTCACCGGGCGGGTGTGGTCCAGTATCTCCGGCCTGAGATCCCCGGGTTCATCCTCGGGGCTTTTCTTGCAGCCTTCCTCAGCAGGGAATACCGGCCCAGGGCCGGATCCTCGCCCATTGTGAGGTTCTTTCTCGGTTTCTTCGCCATGATCGGGGCCCTTATCTTCCTCGGATGCCCGTGGAGGGCCTACGCCCGGCTGGCGGGCGGCGACTGGAACGCCATCGCCGGCATCGGCGGACTCGCTGTCGGCATAGGCATCGGAATAGTCTTTTTGTGGAACGGGTTCAGCCTCGGCAGGGCCTCCAAGTCCCCGGCATGGGCAGGCGCCGTTATGCCCCTCGCGGCTGTGGCCCTCCTTGCCCTTCTTTTCCTCCGGCCCCTTTTCGGCCCCGAGGGGACGGGCCCCGTCTTCTTCTCCGCAACCGGACCGGGTGCCGCCGCGGCTCCTGTGGCCATAGCTCTCGGCGTTGGCCTTCTCGTCGGATGGATGGCCCAGAAAAGCCGGTTCTGCACGGTGGGGGCCCTGAGAGACCTCATCATGCTCAGGGACGGCCACCTCTTCAGCGGCGTGGCGGCCTTCCTCGTATCGGCCTTCGTGGTCAACCTGCTGCTCGGACAGTTCAAGCCCGGATTTGAAGGCCAGCCCGTGGCCCATATGAACCACCTCTGGAGCTTCATCGGAATGGCTCTTTCCGGCCTTGCCTTCACCCTTGCGGGAGGGTGCCCGGGACGCCAGGTCATCATGTCCGGGGAGGGGGACGGCGACGCCGCCGTGTTCGTGCTGGGAATGCTCATCGGGGCCGCTTTCGCCCATAACTTCTCCCTCGCGAGCTCCGGTGCGGGCGTGACGGCGAACGGAATGACGGCCACGGTGATCGGCCTCGTGTTCTGCCTCGCCGTGGGCGGGCTGTTCAGAATGAAAATGGATTAGGGGGGAAGGACAATGTCTGAAGCTTTCGTAGTGGACGCCCGGGGCCTTTCATGCCCTCAGCCCGTGATCGAAACGCGGAAAGCCCTCGAGAAGCATTCGGGAGGGCCTGTGGAAGTGCTCGTG
The DNA here is from genome assembly GCF_004366815.1 of Aminivibrio pyruvatiphilus. Classification (NCBI taxonomy): domain Bacteria; kingdom Thermotogati; phylum Synergistota; class Synergistia; order Synergistales; family Aminobacteriaceae; genus Aminivibrio; species Aminivibrio pyruvatiphilus. The sequence goes on from NZ_SORI01000018.1 coordinate 55,320, forward strand.
GATACGGTCACATCCAGGGAAAATGTCGCCCGTTTCGGTGAAAGCCACGGGTGGAAGGTAACAAAGGAAGATGCGGAAGACGGTTTCAGGGTAACCTTTACACGCTGACAATCAATACGAAGAAGACCGCCGGAAGATCCTTCCGGCGGTCTTCTTCTGTTGCCGCGAATTTCAATTCTGCATCCGGAAGGGAACCTCCAGGCGGCATCGCTCCAACAGGTCCGGACGGCGGAAGATTTCGTCCGTGGGGCCGTCGGCGGCCACCTCCCCCTCATGGAGGACGATAGTCCTGGGGCAGACGTCCAGCACCAGGTCCAGGTCATGGGTGGCGATCAGGCGGGTGTGGCGGAAGTTCCGCAGCATGTGCACCAGGAGGCGCCGTCCATAGGGGTCCAGCCCCGAGCCGGGTTCGTCCAGAATGAGGATGTCCGGCAGCATGGCCAGCACGGTGGCTATGGCCGCCGCCCGCTTTTCGCCCCCCGACAGCCGGTACGTCGGCCGCTCCTCCAGGTGCCCTGCCCCCACCTCGGCCAGGGCTTCCGACACCCGCTTCCTGACTTCGGGCTCAGAAAGGCCCTGGTTCAGAGGGCCGAAGGCCACGTCGTCGAACACCGTGGGCATGAACAGCTGGTCCTCAGAGTCCTGGAAAACGAACCCGATCCGCCGGCGCACGTCCCCGGCGGTCTTTTTGGACAGCACGGTTCCCCCCACGTCCACCGATCCGCCCGACGGCAGTATGAGCCCCGTAAGGGCGAGCATCATGGTGGATTTCCCCGCGCCGTTGGCCCCGACGAGGGCGCAGGCCTCACCGTGCTCCAGCCGGAAGGAGATGCCCTTCAGGGCCTCGGTGCCGTCGGGGTAGGCATAGCGAAGGTCCCGGACTTCAAGGTAATGATGGCTCATGGTCCAGCCGCCGCCCTGAACAGGAATTCCGGAAGGTTGACTAAACGGCACACCAGAAAATACCCTCCCCATACAAGAAGAAAAAGCCCGTCCCTCGAAGGGGAAAACGACAGGGGGCGCAGCATCCGGATCTCCCCCTCGAACCCCCGTGCCCTCATCGCCCGGTACACTCTCCCGGCCCGGTCGAGGGTCCGCAGCAGCAGGGTTCCCATCATGGAGACGAAGACCTTCGGAGAAATCTTCGGCCTGTTCCCCCATGACCTCAGGGTGTGGGCCCGGACCATGCGCCGGGCTTCTTCCATGAAAAGGACGATATACCGCCAGAGAAACAGCAGCTGCACCACAAAAACCCGGGGAGTCCCCAGGCGCTCCAGCCCCAGGCACAGGCTGTCGAACCGGGTGGTGAACACAAGAAGAACCGCCGCCGAGACGGCGAGAAATGAACGGGCAATGATGGAAAAAAATGACATCCAGCCCCCCGTCAGGACGAGCGGACCGATCCGGAGCAGAGGCGCCCGGTCGAACAGGGGATTGAAGAGCCCCACGAGCAGAATGAAGGGGGCCGCGATGAGCGTCCGCTTCAGGACAAGGCCGGGACTGACGCCGGAAAGTCCCGCCATGGCGGCCGGATACAGGGCGAAGGGCATGAGGCGGGACACCTCGTATTTCCCGAAGGACGTCACCGCGACGACGAACATGAGGGTGACGAGAATCTTCGCCCTCGGATCGAGGCTTTTGACCATTCCCGACCCGGGGGCGTCAGATGTCTCCGCAAGGGCGGACAGGTTTCTTTCGATTGAACCGGACATTCCGGAAAACAGGACGCCTTCCCGGGGCCCTTATTTGCGGGCTCCCGCGGAACGGCGGAGGGCAAAGCCGATCAGCCTCGCCAGGGCCAGGGTCATGGCACCGCCCGCAAGGCCCGAGACAGTCGTTCCCATGTCGGGATTCGGCCAGGCAGCCTCTTCCGACGCCTCCGCGGCCCCGTCGTCCCCGCTTCCGGCCCGGAAACCGTAATCGGGCAGGATCGCCGTTTTCTCCTGGAGGCCGGCAAGGGTGGAATGAATACCCTCTCCGGGGGCGGCAAGCTCCTCGCTCCCCGTCGTTTTCGCTATGGACCATTCGAGGCCGTCAGGGTAGGCCGAGGCGAACCAGGAGAGCACCCCGCCGGTGAGAACGGCCGCCGCCGCAAGCCCGGCGAGCACCGTCCTGAGGGAAACGTCCCTCAAATGGGTGCGGCCCCCCGCCGCCTCGAGCACCTCGGGCCGGGCCTTCAGCACGAAGAGAATCACCCCAGCGGTGACAAAACCCTCCACGATCCCTATGGCAAGGTGGATCGGCTGCATCAGCAGCACGAAGGTGCCGAAGGGCAGCGCCGAAATCCCCGACGCCACGGTCTGGAGCACCACCGAGAACGCGCCGAGCTGGAGAGCGGTGGCTGACGAAAGGACCGAGGCGGCGAGAATACGGTTCCGGTTCCGCCCTGTCCCGGCGATCAGCCGGTAGATCAGCGGGTAGGCGACGAAGCACGTGAAGAACCCCATGTTGAAGATGTTGCAGCCCAGGGCGAGAAGGCCACCGTCGGCGAAAAAGAGCGCCTGGACCACGAGGACCGAGGCCAGGGTCAGAAAGGCCGCGTAGGGCCCGAGCAGGGCCGCCAGGATCATCCCTCCTCCGAGGTGCCCGCTCGATCCGGTGGCGGGAATGCTGAAATTGATCATCTGGGCCGCGAAGATGAAGGCCCCGAGGACACCCATCAGGGGAATCCTTCCTTCGTCCGGGTCCTCTTTCAGCTTCTTCGCGGACCATGCCACCAGTCCGGCGGTCACCGCCCACATCGCGCCGCCGACTTCAGGGGAAATAAGAGCATCAGCCATATGCATACGAAACACTCCCTTGTGCCACAAAATAAATAAATAGTAGCACTCCGGTGCCGCCTGTCAATGTATTTTTTCGCTTGTCGCCTGTTATCCTGAGCGGAGGCTTCTCATCCCGAACGGAGGCTTGTCATCCCGAACGAGCGAAGCGATCGCGGTCGCGGAGCATCCAAAGTGAAGCGGAGGGCATAGCACCCGGTTTGTCATCCTGAGCGGAGCGATCGCGGAGCATCCCCGGAGGGGGAGGATCTGCCCTTGGTTCTGGAAAATCCTCAAACCGAGATTCTTCGTCGCTGCGCTCCTCAGAATGACATAATCACGGCGTGAGCCACGGGCTTGGGAAGAGATCGCGCTCGCGAAGAACCCGGTTTGTCATCCTGAGGCCGGCATCATGGCCGAAGGATCTCGGGCCTGGCTCCGGTTTCTATTCCGGTATTTTTTGTCGCCCGGCATAATCCCCCCTGGCCCCTGGAACGGTTTGCTGGTATAAAAGCCCCGGAAGGCACGACTCTTTCAGGGAGGCAGACGACATGACCGGCTATTACGGGAAAAAGCTCAGCGGCGCCAGGCTCAGCGAAGTCTACAACACCTCTGTCGAACGGGTCAGGCAGTACCTCGACGGGGAAATCGAATTCGTCCGCCGCCGGCTGCGGGGCGGCGAACGGGTATTGGAGCTTGGCGCGGGCTACGGACGCATCATGAAGCGGATCGCCCCCTTCGTCCACTCCGTCGTGGGGATCGACATCTCCGGGAACTCGGTCGCCTGGGGCAGGGAATACCTGAAGGACCACCCCAACTGCACCCTTCTGGAGGGAGATGTCCACGGCATGGAGTACCGGAGTGAGTTCGACATGGTTCTCTGCCTCCAGAACGGCCTCTCCGCCATAAAGGGAGACCCTGCCGACACCGTGGAGCGGAGCCTCAGGGCCCTCGTTCCGGGAGGAAAAGCCTTTTTCAGCACCTATGCACCGGGCTTCTGGGAGTGGAGGCTCGCCTGGTTCCGCGAACAGGCAGAGAAAGGGCTGATCGGTGAGCTGGACATGGAGCGGACCGTCAACGGGCAGATCGTCTGCAAAGACGGCTTCACCGCCACCACTTTTTCGGAAGACGATCTCCAAGCCCTGGGAAAAAAGACCGGCTCTCCCTTCCGCACGGAAACGGCGGACGGTTCGAGCCTTTTCCTCATAGTCGAAAAGAACTGACGGCCAGGGATGAAAATGCCGTCCTTTCCTATCGATCCGGGAACTCCACCGTGAAAACGCTCCCCCTGCCCGGCTCGCTTTCCGCCAGGATTTTCCAGCCATGGGCCGCGGCGATCCTGTCCACGATGGCGAGGCCGATGCCCGAGCCGCCCGAGCTGCGGCTTCTGGACCGGTCCACCCGATAGAAGCGTTCGAATATGCGGGGCAGCTCCTCCGGGGCCATGCCGATGCCCGTGTCCGACACGGCCAGGCGTGTCCTGTCCCCGTCTCTAAATGCCCGAACGGTGATCGAGCCTCCGGGGGGCGTATACTCCACGGCGTTGGCGAGCAGATTGACGAGCGTCTGGCGCAGCTTGTCCCCGTCGGCGGATACGAAGATCCCTTCCTCCGCCCGGACTTCGAGCGACACTCCCTTGCGAAGGCAGAGCGGCTCGAAGGACCGTGCCGCCGAGCGGGCGGCTTCGGCGAGATCAAGCCGTTCCGCGGAGAGGGTGAGGACGTCTCCTTCGAGATCGCTCAGCCGCTCGAGGTCCCGGGTTAGGGTGACCAGCCGGGCGATTTCCTCCCGGCAGTCCTCAAGCCGCTCGGGGGTCGGCTCCATCACGCCGTCGAGACAGGCTTCCACCAGGGCGTTGAGCGCGTTCAGCGGTGTCCGGAGCTCGTGGGAGACGTCGCGGGTGAGCTGTCTCCTGAGCTTTTCCTGTTCCTCCAGGGATTGGGCGAGGAAGTTCAGGGCGTCCGCCAGGCTGTCCAGCTCGTTCGTGCCGAAACGTTCCCGGATCCGCACCGACAGTTCTCCCCGGCGGAGACGCTCCGCCAGGTCAGTTGTTCTTCGGAGGGGGCGGGAGAGCCTCCTTGAAAGGAAGAGGGAGAGGACGACCGCGGCGAGGACTCCCACTGCCGAGGCTGCCGGCACACCCCTGCGGAGGCTCCTGCGGAAGGCCGCGTCCTCCGGCGAGAGATGGGCGCCGGTGAAATTTCCTACCCGCACGCTTCCGACCCGGGTACCGCTGAAGAGAACCGGGTACTCCCGTTCCCCGTATTCCGAGCCCTCATGACCCATCATCCGGTAGTGCAGCTCCACCATCTCCCTGTCCATGCTCCACAGGACCTTCCCGTCCCCGTCCAGCAGGGCCACCACGCTGCCGTCCATCATGGCCTGTTCGGCGATCTCCGTTCCGGAATCTGCGCTCCACGAGCGGTCCTTGGCATAGATCTGCTCGAAGTAGCGGACGATTTCCCCGTGCTTCTTTTCACGGACTTCTTCGATGTAGCCCAGGAACTGCCGGTCGATGATCAGTTCGAGCACGACGGCGAGCGTAGCGGAGAAGAGCGCGGCGACCAGGATGAAGGAGAGGGTCAGACGGGCGGCAAGGGGGAGGGGGCGCTTCACGACGGTTTTCCCTCGAAACGGTATCCCGTTCCGTAGACTGTCTGGATGTAGACCGGGCGGCGTGAGTCGGCTTCGATCTTCTGGCGGATATTCTTCACGTGGACGTCGACGACCCGGTCGTATCCGTCGTAGGAGTCTCCGAAAGCGCGAAGGATGAGCTGTTCGCGGGTGAAGACCTCGAAGGGCCTGCGGGCCAGGGTGAGCAGAATCCTGTACTCGGCTGGAGTGAGGAGGACGGGGGTGTCGTTCAGAAAAACGCGCTGTTCGGCGACGCGGATGGCGAGACCGCCTTCGAAGAGGAGCGTCTGAGCGGATTCCAGGGGGTTCACCCGGCGAAGGATGGCGTTGACCCGGGCGACCAGTTCCCGGGGGCTGAAGGGCTTGACGAGATAGTCGTCCGCTCCGATGTCGAGGCCGTTCAGCCTGTCCGCCTCGGCGGCCTTCGCCGTGAGCATGATGATCGGGACCCGGGAGGAGGAGCGGATGCGGAGGCAGATTTCCTCTCCGCTCACGTCGGGCAGCATCAGGTCGAGGACCACGAAATCGATGTCCAGCGAGTCGAAGAGGGCCAGCGCCCTTTCTCCGTCCATAGCCTCGAAAACCCGGTGTCCTTCCCTTTCCAGGTAGGCCCGCACCACGCTCAGGGCCTTCGGTTCGTCCTCCACAACGAGGATGTTCATCTCATCGCCTCCGTCCAGGGCCATCTGTGAGAATGATAAAGGGAGCGGGTCTTTTCAGTCAATTTTCGCTGAAAGACCCGCTCCCGGAGACACTTCGCCCTTCCCGGCGCTCAGTGGCAGGCGTCCTGCTTCGGTGCGCCGGAGGAAGATTCGGCTGCCGGAGCCGGTGCCGCCTGCGAACCCTGGGCTGCGCCGTGGTTGTGGGCGCTGTTTCCCGATACTGAAGCCGCGCTGTGGTCATGGGTTCCGCTGCCGGCGCCGGATGCTGCCCCCGGAAGTTCCGTCTTCATCGGGCACGCCTTGCCGGAGGCTTTCATCTCGCACTTCCCGCCGGCTCTTTCCCCGCTCATCATGGGGCAGGCTTTTTTCTGAGCATCACCGCTTCCGGGACCTTTCATGGAACACTGTCCGCCGGGAGCGCCTTCACTGGAAGAGGCTTTTTTCATCGGGCACTCCCTGCCTCCCATCATTCTCTGCCGGGGGCCTTCGCCGCCGCGTTTCCCGCTCCCGGCCAGGAGTGCGGCGAACTGTCTTCCGCTCTCTTCCATAAGGACGCTCACCTGGCCGTCCTTCACAACGAGCACTCCCACGGGAACGACCCCGCCGCGGAAGGATGCCGACACCGGAATGATGACCGTCCCCTGCACTTCCACCGGCTGTCCCAGCACGCCGCCTGCAGGAAGGGACCATCCCTCCTGCGGCAAAACAGAGGCGCCGCTTCCGGGGACCTCCGCCGCTCCGGCGGAGAGAACCCCGGCACCAAGGGAAAACACCAATGCAAAAAGGATGAAACGCTTCATGAAATTACTCCTCCTCTTCCATTTTTTCGGATCACTGCCCTACCGGGCACTACCGGGCCATAATAGCGGAAAAATATGAAGGGATTATGTAGGATGAAAGAATCATTCATCGGAGCGCGCCGGGGAGGATACAGTCCCTTACCTTGCCGCCTCGTCTTCCTCGGAAGCGCACCCTTCCGCCATTGCTTCGTCGAGGAGGGCGAGTATGCGGGCGGCGAGAGCACCCCACTGGGGGATCTCCCGCCGCCGGGGACGTTCCATATCCACGGAGATCTCTTCGATGATCCGTCCCGGGCGGGCGGACATGACGACGATCCTGTCAGCCAGGTAGACGGCCTCGTCCACGCTGTGGGTGACAACCTGGATTCCCGCCTACTCATAACGAGGCTGGAGGTTGGACATCCATAGCCTCGTAGATTTTCCGTTGCTTCTCCAAAATCTCGCCGACAAGCAGCCTTTGTCCAGGATGTTCGAAACATTCGAT
>NZ_SORI01000019.1 GCF_004366815.1 Aminivibrio pyruvatiphilus
GCGAAGGATGTTATGCCGCTTTCACCGCTCTTCAGTTCGATGTGGATTTTCTTCGCCTTTTCCGTCATAATGAACGCACCTCTCTGGTGAAGGGTCGTGTCGTCGCAAACACTACCTTAACACTGTTCTCCGAACAGTCCAGAGAGGTTTTTTATTTTTCAGGGTGCGGATTTAGGGTAAAGCGAAAAATTGACATTATCTGAAGAACTTCGTATAATGCTACGGTTCGGTGTATATATCGCACGGGGCAGGTCGTAAACCTTCACAGGTGCCTGAACCCCGGCGGGAGGAGGAAGAGAATGTACGCTATCGTTGAAACAGGCGGCAAGCAGTATCGTATCCAGGAGGGCGACCTGCTGAAGGTTGAATCCCTCGGGATTGCGGAGGGTGAATCCCTGGTCCTTGACAAGGTTCTTTTCGTGGGCAGGGACGATGGAATTTCCGTCGGCACTCCCTATGTCGAGGGAGCATCTGTCAGTGCCTCCGTGGTCACCAACGGAAAAGACCGCAAGGTGCTCGTATTCAAGTTCAAGAGCAAGAAGAATTACCGCCGCATGAGAGGTCACAGGCAGCACTTCACGGAGATTCGTATCGATTCCATCAATCCGGGAGCCTGAGATATGACGGAAATCTCCGTCGGCCTGAAGGATGGAAAAAAAGTCGCTCTTGTGGCGGCCGGGCATACGGGGTTTTCCGGGAGAGGTTCCGATGTTGTCTGCGCAGGAGTATCAGCCCTCGTTCAGGCTCTGTTTTACGGGTTTCAGGAAGTACTGAAGGAAAAAGGCCTGCGGTCCGCCATTGACGGAGAAAAGACGAAAATGTCCCTTGACTGGAGTGCATGCCCCTCTCAGGCCGGAGACGTCATAGCGGAGACCGTTATAGGCTCGCTGAAAGAAATTGCCCGGGTTTATCCCGATCATGTCCGAATTTTGGAGGTGCACGTAAATGAATTGGATTTTTGACCTGCAGTTCTTTGCCCACAAAAAGGGCCAGGGAAGCAGTACAAACGGCAGAGACAGTGAAGGCAAGCGCCTCGGCATCAAAAAATACGCGGGGCAGCCGGTTAAGGCCGGAAACATTATCGTCCGGCAGCGGGGAACGAAGATTCACCCCGGAAAAAATGTCGGAATCGGGAAGGATGACACCATTTTCGCCACGAGCGCCGGTGTCGTCAACTTCGAGACGAAGGGAAGCCGGAAGTTCGTTTCCGTAGTGCTTGATCTGGCCGAATAGGCCCGTCTTTTGAACACCGAAAGAAGAACAGCATCAGAGGGCCTTTGCTTCTTTCCGTGCTGCCGGGAGACATCGCCTGTTTTCCGGAGTGCGGAAAGATTTCCTGGGCCCTTTTTTAATTGTAAAATCAGAAGGGAATAGTGGGGTTTCACCCGGTGATGATATGAAATTTGTTGATTTCGTGAAAATAGAGGTATCCGGAGGACGGGGAGGAAACGGCTGCCTGAGTTTCCGGAGAGAAAAATTTATACCGAAGGGCGGACCTGACGGGGCAGACGGTGGAAAGGGCGGAGACGTCATTCTCGAAGCTGCTCCTGGAACCCTTACCCTTGCCGACTTCGAATATGAGAAGAAATTTAAGGCCGGACACGGCCAGCCCGGCAGGGGAGGCCTGAAATCAGGGGCTGCGGGAGAGGACAGGATTATTTCCGTTCCCTGCGGGACGATTGTCTATGATGACGGCACGGGAGAAATCCTTGCCGACCTGGTTGAACCCGGTGAGAGGGTCGTAATAGCAAAGGGCGGAAGGCCGGGGAGAGGGAATGCCCATTTCGCCAACTCGGTGAGAAAAACCCCCCGGTTCGCTGAAAAGGGAGACGAAGGAGAAGAGAAAAGGCTCCTCCTTGAATTGAAGCTCATTGCCGACGTGGGGCTCGTAGGTTTTCCGAACGCGGGAAAATCGAGTCTCCTGGCGGCTATTTCCACGGCGAAGCCCAAGATCGCAGGTTACCCCTTCACGACTCTGTCACCCAACCTCGGGGTGCTTTCCGTGGACGACCAGAAAATAGTGATTGCCGACGTTCCCGGACTCATCGAGGGGGCCCACGAGAACAAGGGGCTGGGGGTGTATTTCCTCCGGCATATAGAAAGAACCCGGTTTCTCGTTCACGTCCTTGATCTCGCCTCCGGATCCCCCGCGGAAGTTCTTGACCACTGGAGGATCGTCAGGGAAGAGTTCCGTGCCTACAATGCCATGGCGGGAGACCGCCTTCCCGGTGAAGAAAGGGAAGACCTCCTGTCACGTCCCTGCATCGTCGTGGGAAACAAGATAGACCTGCCCGGGGCCGCCGAAGCGGATCGTGACGTTCGGGCCTTCATGAAGCAGAGAGGTGTTCCGTACTTCACTGTCAGTGCCATGACGGGAGAAGGCATCGAAGAAATTATTCCGGCCATCGTTTCGCTGGCGAGGGAAAATGAGCGTCCCGCCGGGGCGACCAGGCTGGTTTCCGCTGAAACGCCGGTTCCGGTGCGGCAGAGAAGGAGAAAGGAACCCGTTTCCATCATAAAGCTTCAGGACGGCGCCGGCTTCAGGGTGGTCCACGAAGGGCTCGAGAAGATATTGCAGCGCTATGACTTTGAGCATGAGGACGCCATTTTGAAGTTTGCACGGCTGGTACGGAAATTCCGTATCGAGGAGCGCCTTGAAGAAAACGGCGCACAAAAAGGTGATAAAGTGTATATCGGAGACCTTGAATTCGATTTCGAACCTGACAGGGTCATGGAGTGACGGCTGACCACGGGAGGGAATGACGGTCTTGGACGGAAGAGCCCGGAAAGCACAGAGAAAAATCGGGATCATGGGGGGGACCTTCGACCCGATCCATTTCGGTCATCTTCTCGCTGCAGAGGAAAGCAGGACAGCCCTTGACCTGGACGAAGTGATTTTCATACCCGCGGGGGACCCCGCCCATAAAAGGGAACGGAAAACCGCATCCCCGGAAGACAGGTATGTGATGACGCTCCTGACGACCCTTGGGAATCCGAAATTTACCCCTTCGAGAATCGAGATCGACCGCAAGGAGCCGAGCCATACAGTGGACACCCTGAGGGAAATGAGGCACTGGTATGCTCCGGAGAAGGTCGGCTTTTACTTCATCACGGGGCTGGACGCGGTACTTGGAATCACCACATGGAAAGAGCACGAGGCTCTTCCCGGCCTTTGCAGAATCGTTGCAGTCAACAGGCCGGGATATGTCCCCCAGAAGCTTGAAGCACTGCCGGCGGAAATGAGGAGCGCCATCATACCCCTGGAGATACCCCTTCTTTCAATCTCCAGTACCGAAATCCGCCAGAGGATAGAGCAGGGGAGAAGCATCAAGTATCTTCTTCCCGAGGCAGTGGAGCAGTACATCTTCAAAAAGGGGCTCTACAGGAGAAAGCTGGAGGTTTGACTCAATGAAAATACTGAAAATCGCCGCCATTCTTCTACTTGCCGTTTCATCCGCCTTCGCGGGCGCGGCCATGCGCGTCCGGACCTTCGTCGACCCTAAACCGCAGACCATCAAGGAATCCATCTCATTCACGGAGGCTTCAGGAACGGCCAACATCCTTCTTATCGGGATCGATGATGTGGACGGTGGCAGGAGGGCCGACGCCATCGCCTTTGCCACCATCGACATCGACCACAAGATCGTCAGGGTGATGTCGATCCCGAGGGATACCAGGGTCCAGATACCCGGCAAGGGCTGGGACAAGATCAACCACGCCTATGCCTACGGCGGGGTGGAAAAGCTCCGGGAAACCGTGGTCAACTTTCTTGGCCTTCCAGTCAACTATTATGTGCTGGTGAACTACGACACCTTTCCCTCCATCATCGATCTCATCGGCGGCGTGGAAGTGGACGTGGAGCGCCGAATGGTCTATAACGATTATGCGGGAAAGCTTTTCATCAACATCCCGAAAGGATTCCAGAAGCTCGACGGGAAAACAGCCCTTCACTACGTGCGCTTCCGCCATGACGCCCTGGGGGATATCGGACGGGTGAAACGGCAGCAGGAATTCATTAAGGCGGTCCTGAAAAAACTTCAGACACCGGCCATGATACCCAAGATTCCCGAGCTTGCCCAGAAAGCAATTGAAATGGTGAACTCCGACATGACTCCGGCCCAGGCTCTGCAGCTTGCCTCCTACCTGGCCGACCTATCGGGAGAGAATCTCCATTTCTTTACTCTTCCGGGAAAAGCCGCCTATATTTCAAACCTCAGCTACTGGATAGGCGATACCACCGAGGCTTCCGCCATGCTTACGGGCCTTCCCGAAAAACAGGCAGGGGAAACCGTTTCAGGCGACCAGGTACTGAAGGAGCAGCCGGAGCCCTCGCCGGACAGGAGCATTGATGTCGAATCCCTGATAGCCTCGGTGACCACTCCTGTTTCCGTGCTCAATGGCGCCGGATCGTCAGGGCTCGGCAAAGAGGCCGCCACGGCGCTCCAGAAAATCGGCATCGACGTGGTGCATATCGGAAACGCAAAACATTTCGACTACCGGACGACCAGCATCCAGGTACCTGAAAAAGGGGCGGAGGCGGTCCAGAAAACGGCCCAGGCACTCGGAGAAATTGCCGGTGTGGGCAAGAACCTTATTTCGAGAAGCCCGGCCGTGCCTCATGTTACAATCATCATCGGAAAAGACAGCGAAAAGGTGCTGCAACGGCTTGGCGGCCTTGTCCGTCAATGATGAGGCAGGAGAGCAGCCTGCATAACCGGAAAAGGAGAAGGTGAAGGAGTGAAAAAGGCAAACCGCCTCAGGGACTTTGAATACCTGTACAACGCCCTTGCTGACAAAAGGGGTCTCGATATCGTCGCCATGGATATGGAGGGTTCGGCCGCCATTTCAGATACATTCGTACTTGTCACGGCCAATTCGGAAATTCATATGAGCACCCTCAGGGATGCGGCCCTCGAGGCACTGCATTCACAAGGCCTACAGTCCATGGTCGAGGGATATGACAGTTCCCAGTGGCGTCTCATAGATGCGGGCGAAGTGGTGGTGCATGTCTTCAGCAGGGCCGGAAGGGACCATTACAAGCTGGAAAAGCTCTGGGGCGACGCCCCGACGTTTCATTTTACCTACGAAGACTGAAACGACAATGATAAACGCAGCTGCCAGCATTAGCCGGCAGCTGCGTTTTTTAGAAGAAATAAATGTCCTATAATATATCTTATGTTACGTTTTGCCGGTTTCAGGCTGGAGTTTTACCCCGCAGAGAGTTTTCTGTAGTTTTCGTAAATGGCCAGAAAGGAGTCCACTTTCAGCGATGCCCCGCCCACCAGCGCGCCGTGAATATCCGGCCTTGATAGAAGTTCTCCCGCATTCGAATCCTTGACGCTTCCTCCGTACAGCACCGGAATCCGGGATTGGCCGCCGAAAGTCCCGGAGGCCAGTTTTGCCGCAAAGGCACAGACCTCCTGGGCGTCATCGGGGCTTGCGTTTTTCCCTGTCCCGATAGCCCAAACCGGTTCGTAAGCAAGGATGAGGTCCTGGGCATGTTCTCCCGGCACGGACTGGAAGGCTGAAAGGAGCTGATTCTGCACGACCTGGATCGTTTTTCCGCTTTCCCGTTCCTCGAGGGTTTCCCCAAAACAAAGAACAGCCTTCAGGCCCACGTCCAGGGCTTTACGAAGCTTTTTGGCCACTATTTCATCGGTTTCACCAAAAATGTGACGACGTTCACTATGTCCTGCCAGAACGTGGGTACAGCCCGCGGACCGGACCATGTCCATGGACACAGCCCCCGTGTATGCTCCCCTGTCCTCGAAATAGCCGTCCTGGGCTCCTGCCGATACGGGAGATCCCGGAAGGGCTTTCAGTACCGAGGGAACCGTCAGGAAAGGAGGGAAAAGGCAGATGTCCACGAGGTCGCTTCCATACAGGCTTCCGGTAATCCGGTCCGCCAGGGAGCGGCAAAACGCTTCTCCCTCTTCCGGGAGCATGTTCATTTTCCAGTTTCCGTAAAGGTATATTTTTTTCATGTCCGGCCTCCTCACGGGATATTTTCTTCCTACTCAGCCACCAGGGGCATTATTCCGGGGAGCTGTCTGCCTTCGCAGAATTCAAGGCTCGCTCCCCCGCCGGTGGAAACATGAGATACCTCCCGGTCGAACCCGAGCTGTTTCGCCGCGGAGGCCGTATCGCCGCCGCCGACAACCGTAAGTCCTCCGTTTTTCGTGGACAGGGCAACGCCCTCGGCGACTGCCCTGGTTCCCTTTGCAAAGACCGGATTTTCAAATACTCCCATGGGACCGTTCCAGAGGACTGTTTTGGCTGCAGCAGCCCTTGAAGCGAAGAGCTGCGCCGTTTTCGGACCTATGTCGAGGCCCATGAGGTCCTCAGGAATATCATCGGCAGGCACGATCTGCTCTCCCTGAGTCATGTCAAGCGAAGCGCCGGCGACCACGTCCACGGGAAGGAGTATTTCGACGCCTTTTTGGGCGGCTTTTTCCATCATTTCAAGAGCAAAACCGGCTTTTTCCGATTCGAAGAGAGACCGCCCGATATTGGCGCCGCGGGCCTTAAGGAACGTGAAGGCCATGCCGCCGCCGATGAGGATCGACGTGGCCTTGTCCATGAGATGTTCCACCACCCCGATTTTGTCGGAGACTTTCGCTCCTCCGAGGATGAGAACGAAGGGTTTTTCAGGGATTTCGCTGACGGCCGAGAGCATGTTGACCTCCCTTTCCAGGAGAAAACCGGAGAAGGAGGGAAGTATGTCCATGACGGCGCTCGTGGATGCGTCGGCCCTGTGGGCCGCGCTGAAGGCATCCATGACAAAGACGTCGAAGGGCGAAGCCAGAGACCTGGCGAATCCGGCGTCGTTTTCCTGCTCCTCGGGGTGGAACCGGAGATTTTCAAGCAGCAGGAGCGTTCCCGGCGTGAGGGATGCAAGGGCTGCTTCCACTTCCGGCCCGATGCACTCGCCGCAAAAGGATACGGGATGGCCCAGGGCCTTTTCCGCTGCGGCCGCAACGAGGGCAAGGGACATTTCCGGCACTTTTTTCCCCTTTGGCCTGCCGAGGTGAGAGCAGAGCGCAACCCTGGCATCTGCCTTCAGCAGGGTTGAGATGGTGTCCCTGTGGGCCAGGATCCTGGTGAGGTCCCCCACTTCGCCGTTCTTGACGGGTACGTTGAAGTCAACCCGGAGCAATACATTTTTTCCTGCAACGTCCTGATGGGAAAAAAGACGCAGTTTCATGGAATATCCTCCTCCTTCCGAATCTGGTTCCTTTCGCCGCTCCCGGCTGCCGGACCCATTGCATGTTCGAGTTTTTTCCAGCGATATTGTACAGTACTTTTGCTGATGGGAGGCGACTGAAGCTTGCCGAGTTCCTCGAGGGTCACGCTTGGATTGTCGACCCGTGATTTCACCAGGTTCTTGAGAACATCCGGCAGAGATTCGAAACCCGGTGCCGAAACAGCCGCCCGGGCGAGCTCAAGCTGCCGCGTGGCGGCATCGAGGGATTTTCGGATATTCGACGAGTCGCAGTTAACCAGCATATTTGCCCTGTTTCTCATGGAGCGGACGATAGCCTTCTCTTCCATCCGGAGGGACGTTTTCACAAGACCGAAGCCCGCGAGCAGCGTGACGATTTCTTCCTGGTTGCGGAGAGTGATTTCATGCTTTCCCTGTATGTGTCTCCGGCCGAAGGAGAATCCGCTTTTTTTCAGCATGGCGGCCGCAGTGTGCTCCGTTTCCCTGGAAGAAACCCGGAAACTCATGTAATAGCCGCTTCTGGGAATGTAGAGTGCCCCGCAGCTTCCCCACAGGCCGCGAAGCCAGTCGGGCCGTTTCTTTTCGAAGCGGGCCATGTCCTCCGCCAGGTCGAGGCGAAGAAAGGCGAGCCTCTCCGGAATGCGCAGAAAAACCTTTCCCTTGAGTGATCTGGGAATGCTCAGGAGGGAAGGAAAATCATGGATATAAGTAAGCTCCGCTTCTCCCCAGAGCCTGATCAGTCTTCTGAATATCCACAGCCTTCCGCTTGAGAGCTGCAGTTCGCTTCCGCTGTCTCCGGAGGCGGCCATCCCCTGGAGAATGCCGCGGATTTCCCTGACGGCCTCAGCCCTGTTCTTCGGAGATGCTGTCAGCCATTCATCCCACATGAAAGAAGAAAGAGTCTTTGCGGTATCCGGGTTCGGCAAGGGGATCAATCCTCTTTCAGTTCACGGCAAAGCCGGATCAGAAGATGGGAGAGAGCCTGCCCGTCATGCCTGAGAAGGGCACTGTCGATGATCTGCACGAAATTGCCTTCCAGAAGGAGGCAGCCCATCTCTTCCAGTTCTTCCCTGTCCCTGTCAGTCGCCACAAGGGGAAGGGCTCCCTCCTTTCCGTACTTTTCCATGAGATGGGGAGGAATTTCACCGGCATTGGCGATGACATAATCAGGGGGCATGCCCATGGCGGAGGCGATCCACTTCACGTGACCGGCGAGGGAAAATCCGTCCGTCTCTCCCGGCTGGGTCATGAGATTGCAGATGTACACCTTCGGAACGGCAGCTTTTCTCAGGCGCTCCGCAACCTTTGAAACGAGAAGGTTGGGTATGACGCTGGTGAAAAGGCTTCCCGGTCCAAGGACGATAATTTCCGCCTCATCGATGGCCCGCAGGACGTCGACGACGGGACGGGCATCCAGGGGCTCAAGCCAGATCTTCCTGATTTCGCTCCCGTGTTCGGAAATGGAAAGCTCCCCCTTGATCCTCTCCCCGGCCGCTGTTTCGGCCACGAGAGACACGGCTTCCGTGGTCACCGGGAGGACTCTTCCCCGGATGGCGAGGAGATTGTTCATCTCTTCGACCGCCCGGCGGAAGTCGCCGAACTGCTCCGAAATGGCCAGAAGCATGAGGTTCCCGAGGCTGTGCCCCGCAAGGACTCCCCTGTCGAAGCGGAAATCAAGAAGACGCCTCAGGGCGCTGTCGTTTTCCGCCAGGGCGACAATGCAGTTTCTTACATCTCCAGGAGGAAGGACTCCCCATTCTTCCCGGAGTCTCCCGGAACTTCCGCCTTCGTCGGTGACGGTGACGACAGCGACGATATTCCTGGTGAAGCTCTTGAGTCCGCGCAGGAGGGTTGAAAGGCCTGTTCCGCCGCCCAGGGCCGCCACATAGGGTCCCATGGAGAGCCTGTATTCCACGGCCCTGGAAATGGCAGCCATCTTTTTCCTCGAAGAGCCGTAGAAAGAAGAGAACTCCGACCGTTCCCTGAAGCGAAGCAGGACGGCCATTATCAGGGCTGTCAATAAACCGAGGATATAGGCCAGAATGCTGTCCATGATCACCAGCCCTGTTCTCTTGAGATATCCCTGTGCCTGAGGGAGCACATGCCGCCGAAAGGCCTGAAATGGGCCGCAAGTCTCTCTGCAACGGCCACCGACCTGTGTCGGCCTCCCGTACAGCCTATCCCGATATGAAGGTGGGATTTCCCCGTACCCAGGTACAGCGGAATGACGTGTTCGAGAAAGGAAACCAGTCTTTTCCAGAATTCTTCCGCTTCACCGGAATTCCAGATATGATCCTGGACTTCCCTGTCCTGCCCGGAGAGGTTTTGAAGCTCCGGGACATAGTAGGGGTTGGAGAGAAAACGGACATCGAAGAGGAAGTCACAGTCCGCTGGAGGCCCGTATTTGAAGCCGAAGGAAGTAAAGATGAGAAAGTCCTGGGAAGATGTGCCGCTCACTTCGGAAAGGAGCTTCTTTCTGATGTGGGGAAGGGAAAGACCGGACGTGTCCAGCACCGTGTCGGAGAGTTCGAGAATCGGTTTCAGGCGGATCCGTTCCCTGGAAATACCGTCAAGAAAGCTGCCCTCGTCGTGCAGAGGGTGCCGTCTGCGGGTCGCTTCGAAACGGGCAAGCAGAGCCCTGTCGGAAGCATCGAGAAAAAGAACGCTGACCTCTTGGATCTGGTTCTTCAGTGCCGAGATCGCCGCGGGAAAATCGTCGAGAAGGGTGTCTCCCCGTACGTCCACCACGGCTGCCACTCCGTTTCTCACTGCCGCCCGGTGTTTCCCGAGGATGACCATCAGCTGGGAAAGCAGTGCCGGGGGAATATTGTCAATGGCGAACATCCCCTGGTCTTCAAGCACCTTCAGGGCTGTCGATTTTCCTGCGCCCGACATGCCGGTGAGAATGACGCATTTTTTCACGCCCTGGAATTCACTGTCCATAAACCTGCCTCCCCTCCCCTTCTTCCGGAAACCTGAAGGTCCGTTTTCTTATGAAGGAGAGCCGCATTCCCCGTCCCAGCCCCTGAGAATTTCGATGCCGTGCCTCAGCGGCCCGGCGATGGCGTCGAAACACTCCGTTGCGCCCTTGGCGCTTCCCGGGAGAGATATTATGAGGGTCTCCCCACGGATGACGGCGTTGCTTCTGCTCAGCATGGCTTTCGGGGTGATCCTGAGTGAAGCCTGGCGCATCGCCTCGCCGATTCCGGGAACCTTTCTTCCGGCAATGGATTCCAGGACTTCAGGGGTGATGTCCCTGGGGGAGAAACCGGTTCCCCCGGTGCACAGGATCAGGTGGAGATCTTTTAAGTCGGTCCAGTTCTTCAGGATCGCTGCAATAGCTTCATTTTCATCGGGGACGACAGCCGTTTCGGCCGTGTCACAGCCGATTCCTCTCAGCCGTTCGGCCAGGGCGGGACCTGACGTGTCCTCCCTTTCTCCCCTGCTTCCCTTGTCACTCACCGTCAGAACGCCGGCTCTGAGGGGCCGGAGAAAAGAGGCCCGGGATGATACTGTAAGAAAGCCGCCCATTTCTGCCCTTAGCTTTGGAAAGGGCAGCGAGGATGGAACAGTCCGAAAAAGCGCCTCGCCGGCGGAAAAGAAAAAATCTCCGGGGAATTCGCAGACAGGCAGAACGAAGCCGGCCGCACTGTCGGGAAGAGAGGAAAAACCGCCGGGAGGAAGAAGGAAGAGCTCTTTCTCCGTTCCGTTGAATGACGCTTTCCCTGCCGCATTGATGCCGGTGTAGCAGAGAGTGTGGACGAAGAGTTCTCCCCGTTCCTTTTCCAGTATTTCAAGAATCCGCATTGCCGTTCATCCCCTCCGCGATATAGGTGCCGCTCTTGCCGCCCGTTTTTTTCACGAGACGGATTCCTTCAATTATCATGTTCTTGGAGATGCCCTTGCACATATCATACACCGTGAGGGCGGCAACGGACACGCCTGTGAGGGCTTCCATCTCGACGCCAGTGACGTCTCTCGCGGCCACGGTACAGGTAATCCTGATCCTGCCCGTTTCTTCCAGGAAGACACACTTCACTTCCGCTCTCTCTATCCGGATGCCATGGCACAGAGGGATGAGTTCCGGTGTTTTTTTGACCGCCATGATGCCTGCGGTCTCTGCAATTTTCAGTACGTCTCCCTTTTTTGAATAGCCGTCGGCCGCCAGCTGTTCACACACTGCCCGGTCAAGAATTACCCAACCTTCAGCCAAAGCGGTACGAAGAGTTTCCGGCTTTCCGCTCACATCGACCATCCGGGGCCTTCCTTCTCCGTCAAGGTGAGAAAACGATGTTTTATCCTGTCTGAAAGATTCGGTATTTGCCATGGATTATCCTCCGATCTGAGACATGTGCCGTTCCTCAAGAGAATCCGTTCCTTCTTCCGGTGAAGGAATGCCTGTCTCCCCTCTTCGGGGCTTTCTGGAAACGGCCTGCAGAATTCCCTTCTGCAGGGCTCCTGCATCTTTGCTTCGAAGAGCTTCAAGCAGGGGAACGCCGAAGTTGCCGAAAAGACAGGGACGCATGACGCCGGTGGACGTCACCCGGAGACGGTTGCAGAGATGGCAGAAATGATCCGAAACAGCGGAGATGATTCCCACCATCTGACCGGTGGCACTGTTCCGAAAATACCGTGAGGGGCCGCAGATCTCGGACCTGTTGTCCTTCGACGGGCAGCTCCTCCACAGAGACGGGTCCGGAAGAAGGGAAAGAATCTCCTCCGCGGGGACAAACCGGGACTGGGACCACACATCCTTGTCTAGGGGCATGAATTCGATAAACCTGAGGGTTACCCCTTTTTCAGCGGCGAATCCGACCAGGGCCGGAATTTCGTCGAAGTTGAAGTTCCGCATGACAACCGAATTCAGCTTGACAGGCACCCCGCCGGTCTCTCTGACGGCATCGATACCCCGGAGGACTCTTTCCAGCTCTCCGGTTCTCGTGGTTTCGGCGAATTTGCCCGGATCGAGCGAATCGAGGCTCACGTTCAGCGAATCGAGGCCCAGGCGGGCGATTCTCTCTGCCCATTTCTCCAGAAGGGAACCGTTTGTTGTGACCGCTATCCTGAGGCGGGGATGTGCTTCCTTCACCGATTCAAGGAAGGGAACAAAACCCTTTCTCACGAAAGGTTCTCCCCCGGTGAACCGTATTTTTCTGACTCCGAGGTCCGTCAGCGTGCGGCACAGGAAAAGCAAATCCTCGTAGGTGAGGATTTTATCGTGGGGAATCCATTCAATGCCATCGGCAGGCATGCAGTAAACACAACGGAAATTGCACCTGTCCGTCACTGAAATGCGGACGTAATCCAGCACCCGTCCGAAAGAATCCTGAATTATTCCGTCCATCTGTAACCTCCCATGCGGTCCACCAAGGATCTCCACCCTTCATCGTTGAGCGATTCAAGAAGAGCGGCTATTCCCGGGTGATCCTCCATGCTCTTGAAATAGACGAGTTCGTAAGGTTCTTCCGCCAGGGGAAGAAAATCAAGGCCGAGGGCGTCAGCGACAGATTTAATTCCCGCTGCTGCGTCGGCGAATCCTCTCAGGACCTTGTTTCCGGCGTCGAAGTGAGTGGTGCTGCAGTTTTCGTAACCCCGCACATTCCCGGGGTCGATATTCTCACCCCGGAAAAGAAAATCCAGCAGGACTCTTGTGCCTGCCCCGGGCTGGCGGTTCACAATCACCACGTCCTCTCTGCGGAGGTCTGAGACGGAGCGGATTCCCCTGGGGTTCCCCTTCCGGACCATGATACCCTGCTGCCGGAAGAACACGATACGGCGGGCAAGGAGAGCGTCAGCCTGCGGTCCAAACATTCTTTCAATATAAGAGGTGTTGTAGTCGCCCGTTTCCGTGTCGAGCAAATGACAGGCTGCCGCGTGACATTCTCCCCTTGAGAGAGCGGCGAGGCCTCCGAGGCTGCCCACCGACCGGAAGATCACCTCCCCGCCTTTTTTTTTGGCGAAGGTGGCGATACGCTCGAACGCCGGGTCGTTTGAACCCTGGAACAGGATTCTCTCCTTCCAGCGGATATCCCTGAGGAGCCAGAGGTTCACCGTCGTTCCCTTTGTCCTTTCCGCTGTTTCCAGTGGCAGAAGAGACAGCCCGTCGGTTTCGGAAAGAGACCACAGGGCGCTCGCTCCTGACGGAAGAGCGTAGGCTTTTTTCCCGCCGCCGATTTCAACACACTTGAACCGTACCCATTCTTCTTTCCCGTAGGTCGAGGAATAGGATGAAAGCAGGGTAACCTCCTCTGTTCCTGCCGCCCCGATCGCCAGGGGAAGGACCGTCTCTTCGTCGAAGTCCCCGAAGTGAAGCAGCTGAAGGATGGGGAAAACAACGGACCAGAGGATGACGGCGTTGGACATGGGAAAGCCCGGAAGGTTGACCGCGAAGCATCCCCCGAGATCGGCCGCGGAGGCCGGCCGGCCGGGCTTCATGAGAAGCCACCTGAAGAGAGGATGTCCGAGGTCTTCAAGAACGGAAAATGTGTGATCCCGCTCTCCTTTCGCGGAACCCGCCCCGATAAGGATAAGATCGTACTTCTTCCTGTTTTCTTCAAGAAAGGACTTTAAAATGTTCGGGTCGTCGGGGATGCACGGGGCTATATCCACAGGAAAAGCCCAGTTCCGGAAATAGCCCTTTACGAGAAGAGAATTGCTCTCCCCCACCCTTCCGGGAGGAGGGGTTTCCAGCTCGAGCCATTCTTCCAGGGGAATAATTTCATCACCCGTCGGAATGTAGAGAGTTTTCGGCAGGGCCAGGGTCCGGAGGTTTTTCACTCCCGCCGTGGCCAGGAGGGAACAGAGAGCGGGCGTCACCCTGTCGCCTTCCCTGGCGATGACCTGTCCGAGGAAAACGTCCTCCCCGAGGGGACGGACGTTTTCTCCAGCCACGAGGGAGGAGACGACCGACAGAGTCCCTGTTTTCCTGTCAAGAGAAGTATCTTCTATCATAACGACGCTGTCGAACCGGGCGGAAATCTCTCCGCCTGTATTGACCCATTCGTATTCGCCGGCGGCGAAGGACACGGGAGAGGAAGGGGTCGCTCCGGCCGTCAGGGCCGATAAAAGGGAGTAGCCGTCCATGGCCGACGCATTGTAGTGGGGTACGTTTCTGCCGGCGATCACGTCCTCCGCGAGGGTTCGTCCCAGGGAATTCTGAACGGGAACGGCCTCCGCAGGGAGTTGACGGCATTTTTCCCTGAGAATTCCCCATGCTTTCGAAAGGCTGATGTGCATTGTTTCTTTTTCTACCAGAGCCATATTTCCGCCTCCTCACCCTGCCTGATGGTTTCATGGGATGCGGAAAGCCTGAACAGCCCGTCCGCCTCTGCCAGAGCTTTCGAAAAGGAGGATTTGACGGGAAAGGGGAAGGCTCTGCCGTTTCTCAGAACGCAGGGGATAAATTCTTCGATGCCTGTGTGGCCGAATACTGGTTCCTGCACCGGTACGCGGACCTGTTTCCACGGCCCTGCCGGTTCTCCCCAGAGAAGACCGTTCAGAAGAGGGAGAAGGACTGTGTAGGCCGAAATGAAACACGAAAAAGGATGCCCCGGAAGGCCAAGGACGAGTTTGTTCTCCTCCTTCGTGCCTGCGATCAGGGTCGGTTTGCCGGGGGACATGAGAATTCCCCTCACCAGGAGTCCCGGGGGGGGGAGGTCTTCGAGTATGGAGGAACAGTGGTCTCTCATGCTGACCGACGATCCTCCGCTTATCGCAACAACGCTGCATTCACGGAGCGCTTCCCGGAGGAAGGAGGCGAGAGACTCTCTCGTGTCTTCCGCTATTCCGTAATTCTTCACTGAATAGCCTTCTCCGGTGAGGAGGGCCGAAAGCATGGAGGCGTTGACATCCCTTACCTTGCCCACAGGCAACAGGACCGTGCCGGGGGGCGCAATTTCATCCCCCGTACTGATTATGCCCACCGTCAGGCTTGCCGCGGCAGTCTCCCTGATACCTGCCATCGCAAGAAGCCCGGCAGTTCTGAAACCGATCTTCTGCCCGGCCTTCAGAAGGATATCTCCCACGGAAAATTCTTCACCCGGCTGGACAGTATTTTCTGCCTTCTGAACGGCCTTTTTCACTTCTATCCAGTTTCCCGCGCTTTCCGTATCCTCCGCCATCACAACGGCATCCGCCCCGTCGGGCAGAATACCTCCGGTATGGATAAGGGCGCACTCTCCGCGGCGGATTGAAAAGGAAGGAGCGGAGCCCATGGGGACTTCTCCCGCTAGAGTCAGGAAGGCAGGACTGCCGGGAGTTGCACCGATGCAGTCGGCGCTGGCTGCTGCATACCCGTCCCTGGTGCTTCTCGGGAAGGGGGGGAAGTTCTCGCCGGCGGTCACAGGCCGTAGAATCCGACCGGAACAGGATTCAGCAGGGACTGAGAGTTCCATCCCCCGCCATGGAAAACGAAGGACGTCCGAGACATGCGCGAGAGCTTTTTCTCTGGGGGTGAGGGTTTCGACGAAACCGGCCACGATGGAGTAAGATCCTTGGACGATCAGGTCAGCGCATGCCGACGACGAAGACCGGAAATCCGGCTTTTGTCAGTTTCCCGGCCAGGTTGTCGGCCTGCTGCCTGTCGTTTCCAGCAGGTACAGTAACCCTGAAGTAAGTTTTTCCATTGACCAGAGCCGACGTGATGAAAGAAGAAAAGCCCGCCCTGGCGGCCTGCTGCCTGACTGTTTCCGCACCATCCCTGGCTGTGAATGAGCCGATCTGGACACCCCATCTGCTGTTGGCAGCCGAAGGTGGGGGGCTTGGAGGTGCGGGCTGCCTGGCGGCAGGTTTGGACGGAGAGGGGGCAGGAGTCTTCTGCCCGGGCTGGGCCGCAGGTGGTGAAGCCACCGGGGAACTTTTCGTTCCCGAAGGAGACGAAACGACGGTGACAGGCTGGCTGGCCCCTACAGGAGCTGCGAGGACGGCGTGATTGTCAGGGACAGGAGGCCGGGAAGGCGCTGCCGGCTTACTGCTCACAGGTGCTGGTTGTGGTGTTTCCTGCCGCGACGCTGCCGGAACCGTGGGAGAAATGGGTGAATACCCGGGGTTTTTCGGTCCCGACAGGAAAAAAAGCTTCACTCCTACTATCAGAAGCCCGACAGCCACCAGGCCGATGACCGGGAGCATGATATCCCCGAAAGGAATCATGGAGCGTTTTTCCTTGAGTCTTCTGCTCTCTCTCGTGGACATTCAAATCCCTCCTTTGCCTGTAGAGCGGCTGGAACAGAATTAGCCGGAACTCCTTCTGTTCCCGAAAACAACAACTCCGCAACAAAAGGCAGGAATCCTTTTCAAGACTCCTGCCTTCAGCACGTTTGACCGAACAGGATATTCCGGTCAGAGGAATCTATTGAAAGGATTGTACAGGAAACGCGGTTATTTCCCGTTCTTCTGGCTTTTGCGGAGAATGGAAGGAATGTCGTAAGGGTTCTTCGGCACTCCGCTCATGGTAAACAGGTCTTCATCCTGGGCCGGGAGCACTTCAGTTTCCTCGAGAACAACTCCGGCCGTTTTCGTCTTCGGGGCTGCCTTGGGAAAATTGGTGACAGTCTTTTTTTCCTTTTCCGAGGAAAAACCTGTGGCGATAACTGTTATCTGTATTTTGTCGGACATTTCCTCGGAGACCGTGTGACCCCAAATGACGATGGCGTCTTCATCCGCAGTTTCAGTGATGATCTGTGCGGCTTTTCGGATTTCGTGAATACCGAGATCCGACCCTCCCGTAATATTAAAGAGAATCCCCTTGGCGCCCTTCATGGGAATGGACATGAGGGGCGACTTGATTGCCGTCTTTGCCGCAGCCTCCGCCCGGTTCTCCCCTTCTCCCGAGCCGATTCCCATGATAGCGGACCCGGCGTTCTGCATCACCGTTCTCACGTCGGCAAAGTCCACGTTTATCAGGCTGGGTTTCAGAATGAGGTCTGTCACTCCCTGAACTGCCTGGCGGAGGACTTCGTCCGCGAGACGGTAGGCGTCTGCATGTTTTGTTTTTTCGTCGGTCAGTTCAAGAAGGCGATCGTTCTCGACCACGAGAAGGGCGTCCACTTTTTCCTTGAGGGTAGCGATACCGGTCATGGCTTGTTTTCTGCGCCGGTTCATCTCAAAGGAGAACGGAAAGGTGACAACAGCCACAACAAGGGCCCCCGCTTCCTTGGCAACTTCTGCGATGATGGGCGATGCTCCCGTTCCCGTTCCACCACCCATGCCTGCGGTGAGAAAGACCATGTCGGCTCCCGTGACCACTTCCCGTATCTTGTCAATAGATTCCTTTGCGCTGTTCATGCCCACTTCGGGGTCGGAGCCGGCTCCCAGTCCCTTGGTCAGCTTTTCTCCGAGAGTTATCTTCGTCGTGGCCTGGGAGAGCTGAAGAGCTCCCACGTCCGTATTGGCGGTGATAAAGTGGACTCCTGACACTCCGCTCCTGATGATATGATTCAGGGCGTTTCCGCCTCCGCCGCCGACGCCGATGACCTTGATTTCCTCCCGGTGGGGCCTCGGAGTGTCATTAACCTGAAATACGTGCTCCATTTTCTTATCCTCCCCAATTGCGGAATGCGGCTCTAGAAAAGCTCCTTGACGGATTTTTTCAGGTATTCCATGAGACCACGAAATCCTTCTCCCTGGGAACTGCCCTGTTTCCTGGGAGGTTTTGTGCCTGAAAGCCCAGGAGAGATTATGGCCGAACCTGAGCGGAGCTGGGACACGGGGGTCTCGATGAAACGGTACGGATTTCTTTCCTTGCTGGTCATATACCGCACGATTCCCGCGGCGGTAGTGTATTCGCAGTCATTTCTTCCCGGAGGCATCTGGTACATGTCAAGGGGCTCGGCAATCCGGACGGGAAGGTTCAGAAGCTCGGAGGCGAAAAGTTCGATACCCGGCGTCTTGGCAACGCCCCCCGAAAGAACGATGCCTGCGGGGAACATATGCAGCGTGTACTCAGAAAGCTGGTGGCGGACATGTTCTCCGAAAAGTTCCTCCAGCCTGCAGTTTACCACTTCGGAAGCTTCATGAACGTTGAAGGTTTTCGTTCTTCCCCTCACATCGACGTCCAGTTCCTGTTCTTCGTCGTCATCGGGGGAGAGAGACACCATTTTCTTGATCTCCTCCGCCTTGCTGATGGGAATCTTCATCACGTAGGCCAGGTCGTTGGTTATGTGATCCCCGCCGATGGGAATGATGGACAATTTTACGGGACGGCCGTCGGTGTAGAGTGCCACACCCGTGGTCCCGCCGCCGATGCAGAGGGAAATGACCCCAGCCCTCGTTTCTTCGTCGGTCAGTGCGCCGAGGGCACTGGCAAGAGATTTGATGACCAGCCCGTTGACCTCCACTCCGGCGGTCTCGACGCAATTGATGATATTCTGGACCACCGTGGTGGGGATTATTACCGACTGCAGTTCCATTTCAAGACGTATGCCCGTCATGCCGAGAGGGTCGTCAATTCCGGAGTTGCCGTCAATGGAATATTTTACCGGAATGGTATGAAGGGTAACCCTGTTTGAAGGAATGGAAAGTTCGCTCTGGGCGGCTTCGATGACTCTTTCCACGTCCGATATGGATACCTGGCGGGGAGTTCTGCCCAGGGAGATCATACCCCGGGATGTCACGGAGGCCACGTCAATGCCGCTGAACGAGACTGTGGCTTCCGAAATTTCGAAGCCCACCATGTTTTCCGCGTCCTTTACCGCTTGGCGTACAGAGCGGACCGCCTGCTCCAGGTTAATGATCAGGCCTTTTCGTATTCCCTGGGACGGAGCGAACCCGACACCGATTATCTGAGCTTCCTGGAAACGGGAATCTCTTTCCGCCACAACAACGGCGATTTTGCTCGTGCCGAGATCCAGCCCGACGAGAATTTCCGGCTCTTTGTACACTTATCTCCCGCTCCCTTCCTGACCGCCGCCGGCCACATTACGGACAATGATTCTGTCAGTGTAAGTGGTATCTATTATAAGGTCTCCACCAGAAAATTGTAACTGGTGAAGAATCTGCGAGACGGCGGAGGATATTTCTTTCCACCGTGCCTGGTCGCCCCGAATGAGGATCCGCACGGTCCTGTCCCTGATATTCAGATTCAGACGGAGAAGGTAGTTTCCTTCTCTTCTGGAAATTTCCACTTCACGAGTATGAGGCATCCAGCCGCTTGTTTCAAGACCGCTGACCCATTCGGCAAAGAAAGCGACGGGAAGAACGGTTGAGGTCACCACGATTCCCTCTCCCGAAATGCCCGCCGGAGAAGGAAGGGCCTCCGAAAGAAGAAAGGGAGGCATGGTAGGCGGCCTGATTCCCGAGAACTTTTTATTCAGGGGATGACCGGTTTCCCAGATGCGCCCGTCACGGGTAAGAAAAAAATCTTTCTCCTTCCACCGGAGCCTGAGCCAGGGCTGTAAAGGTTCGATTTCGATAAAGAAATCCGATACATTCTCTCTGCGCAGAGAAAATACCAGAGGAGCTTCAGATTCGATTTTTTTCTTCAGGTCGGCGGATCTGAAGAAAAACACCGGCCAGTATCGAAGTTCCCAGGGCCCCAGATTTTTCCAGAACAACACCTCCGCCTCGGTATCTCCTGTCTGAACCGAGACACTGTCAAGGCTCAGAAACTGAATATATTCCTCGTAGGAGAGGGCTGCGCCGAGGAGCAGGGAACACAAAAGAAGGATAAAAAGAAATTTTCCCATGAAATCGCTATCCCGGCAGAGGAGAAAAAGACAGCCTTCCGGAGGCGCTCTGCATGCCGATCAGGCGTGGACGACCTCCGCTCTTGCCTTCTCCATGAACATTTCGCCGACGTTAGAAATATCTCCGGCTCCGATGGTCAGTATGATGTCACCGGGCAGGCACTGTTTTTCGAGCTCGAAGGCAGCTTCCTCAAGGGAGCCGCACATAACGCTCTTCAAGTATCCCTTTTCGTTCAAAATAGTATTGATAAGGGCGGAGGAAACACCTTCAATCGGCTCCTCGTCCGCCTGGTAGACGGGGAGCAGGAATACCGTGTCCGCCGTGGAGAGAACGGAGGCGAAATCCCTGTACAGGGCCTGCGTTCTGGTAAACCGGTGGGGCTGGAAGGCCACAAGAAGCCGTTTTTCCGGGAACATTCTGCCGATGGCACTCAGGGTTGCCGCGATTTCCCTTGGATGATGCCCATAATCGTCATACACTTCAACGCCGTTGATCTGTCCCAGATGCTGAAGGCGTCTTTTCGCTCCCTTGAATTCCTTCAGGGTTTTCCTGATCATAGTGAAGGGAATTCCCAGAGTGTGGGCAACCGCACAGGCGGCCAGGGCATTGAGAATATTGTGATCTCCCGAAACGGAGAGTTCCATGTCGTCGATGTGAACACCCCTGTGAGCAATGGAGAAACTGGCTCCCCCGCCGTGGTTG
The DNA here is from genome assembly GCF_004366815.1 of Aminivibrio pyruvatiphilus. Lineage (NCBI taxonomy): Bacteria > Thermotogati > Synergistota > Synergistia > Synergistales > Aminobacteriaceae > Aminivibrio > Aminivibrio pyruvatiphilus. Next base: position 20,606 of record NZ_SORI01000019.1, read on the forward strand.
TGCCTGACGTTGAATGCTCCCCAGGTCCATCCCATCCCCCATCCGTAGGTGACCGCTTCCCTTGGAAGTGGCCCGGACGCCATGATTTTCCCTAAACCCGCGTCTTCTCCGCAGAGTACAAGAAGCCCGCCGTCCTTGGGGTTGGATGTAAAGCGGCCGAAGGCCTCGAGAACACTTTCAAAGGTGGGGTAATGATTGACGTGGTCCCAGTCGGCATTGGTGACTACGGCAATGTTGGGATGGAATTTTTCGAAGGAGCCGTCGCTCTCGTCGAGTTCGGCGACCATGTAGGGGCCGTCTCCGAGCTTCGCATTTACGCCGATGTCGCAGAGCTCTCCGCCGATGGCGAGAGTCGGATGAAGACCAGCCTGTTCCAGGATGAGGGCTATCATGGAGGAGGTGGTCGTCTTGCCGTGGGTTCCTGCAACCCCTATGCCGAACCGGGAATCGAAAATCCAGCTCAGGACCTCTCCTCTTTTCGCCACGGCAATTCCTCGTTCCTTTGCCGCGGCGATCTCTTCGTTTTCCTCGGGGATGGCACTGCTGTACACAAGAAGCTCCGGAAGGAATTTATCCATGTGGGCCTTTCCGTGGCCGAGAACAACCGCGATTTCTTCTTTGAGAACCTTGTCGACATAGGATGTGTGGCTCATGTCGCAGCCGCTCACCTCGTAGCCAAGTTCGGCGAGAAGAAGAGCAAGTCCGCTCATCCCTGCGCCGCCGATGCCCATAAGATGAATCCGGCGTATACCCTTCAAGCTTGCAATGTAATTATCCAAAATTCGTAATCTCCCTTCCAATACTGGACGAGATCAGCCGCCATAAACGTTCAGACTCATCTCCCTCCGAAAATTCTTTCCTGACGTTTTGTGCCTTTCGAAGGACGTGCAGTATCTTTTCTTTCAAGAATTCCAGAGGTTCGTCTTCTCTCCAGATTTCTCCGGAGGCAAGCCTTTCAAAACATTCGGCATTTTTTTCCTGGTGGTTATCGGCAGCCTGTTTCCAGGGAACAACAACTGCAGGTATTCCCCAAAGCATCAGCTCGGAAAGCGTCGATGCCCCTCCCCGAGCTACGGCTCCGTCAATGACGGAGAAAAAATCGGTCATGTCCCACTGTTTCTCAACAAAAAGTACGTTTTCCGGGTGATCCCCGGAAAAAAGACCGGATTGAACCTGCTGCGATGCTCCAAGAAAAAGAAAGGTACATTTTTGTAATACCTCATCTCTTATCACACAACTCAATAATTGTATCAGCCGTTCGCTCATAAGTGAACCGCCCAGAACTCCGATTATTTGGTTTTCCGGAAAATCCCGTCCTGTGCCGAGCCTTGACCACGATTCCTTCGGATCCCGGGGAGAAAAGGATCGTACGGGAACTCCCGTGGGTGTGAAAGTACCGGCAGCGAAGGGAAGGCATTCATTCCAGCCGGAGGCAATTCTCTTCTTAAGCCGGAAGGCGAGGCGGGTTACTTTCCCTGCCACGGCATTCTGCTCATGCATGATGATGGGGATTCCTCCAAGATGGCATGCGAGAAGCGGCACAAAGGAGATGTATCCGCCGAAAAGAAGACAGCAATCGCATTCCTCCTTTCGTAAAAAATCTCTGAAGACAAAGAACGATGAAAGGGTTTCCTTCCACCTGAAGATACGGGAGCCGATGCCCGGGACGCCGAAGGGAGAACCTGAAAGAGGGAGGCGCAGCGGAACGATCCCCCGTGATGCGTATATTTCCTTTTCCAGGGGCCGGGACCCGCAGACGAAGGAAAGAGTCACATCGGTCCCGGAGGCCAGGAGCCATTCCGAAAAAGCCAGGGCGGGGAAGATGTGTCCCCCCGTTCCTCCGGCGACAAGGCATAATTTTGTCATGGCAGGGACACCTCCCTGCAGACCCTCATAAGGATGCCTATTTTCACCCACATAAAGAGAAGGGAGCTTCCTCCGTAGCTGATGAAGGGAAGAGGTATCCCCGTAAGGGGCATCAGCTTGAGCACTCCTCCGAGGTTGATGAACAGCGGAATAAGTACAGAGACCGTTAGAGCCCAGATAAGGGTTGCCCGGAATCCTTCGGCGTTTTTGTAGACGGAACAGGCCCGCATTGTCCACATCAGGAAGAAGAAAAGTATGAAAAAAGTGCCGATAAAGCCGAATTCCTCTCCCACGGTGGCGAAAATGTAGTCAGTGTGTGCGGCGGGAAGGTAATTCAATTTCTGCAGTCCCTTTCCCACACCTACACCGAAGAGGCCCCCGTTGGAAAAGGCAACGAGACCCTGGATAACCTGGAAACCACTGTCCATGGGCTGTTCCCAGGGATCAAGAAAGGCAATGTACCTTCTGAGGCGGTAGCCTTCCCTGATGATGAACATAAAGAAAAAAGGAAACCCCGCAGCGCCGGCGATGAAAGGCCAGCTCCATCCTCTGCACTGGACATGAATTGCCATGGAAAGGGCGAAGATAAGGATTGTTCCGCCCATATTCGGCTGGAAAAGAAGGGGAATAACCGAAAGAAAGAGAACCGGTACCGTTATTGAGACAAACACCGACAGTCCCCTTTTTTCGGACGTGTTCAGGAGCCTCGAAAGATGGACGGCAAGGGCCAGGTTGAGGAATTCAATCGGCTGGAACCGGAGCCCGGCAAAGCCTATCCATCGCCTTGCGCCGCCGGCCTTGATGCCTATCCCGGGGATGAGGGTGAGAACGAGAAGGAAGAGAGAAAGAAGCCAGATGACACCACTGTGTTTTTTCCAGAAAGACAGGGGAATCATGTACATCACCAGCATGCCTGTGATACCGACAAGGAGCCATTCCACCTGCTTCATCCCGAGGGTGAAGGGGGAACCGTACTCTTCCAGGGACGTATGGGATGTCAGGGAAAAGATCATCAGTATCCCGAAAATGGCCAGGACCAGGGGGATGATCCAGAGAAAGGGATCCACCTGCGGGCGCCTTGCAGGTGATTTCCTCATAAGTGCCGTTTCTTCCATCATGGCCGTTTCTCCAGGGAAAGAACGATGCTCTTGAAATGTTCTCCTCTTTTTTTGTAGTTCGGGTACATGTCCCAGCTGGTGCATGCAGGAGAAAGAAGAACCACGCCTTTTCCCGGCAGGGCTGAGGCGGCCGTTTTTACGGCATCTTCCATTCCCTCCGCTTCAAAAATTTGCTCATACCCGGCCTGCCGGAGCGCCGCCGTTATTTTGTCCCGCTCCTCACCCATCACCACGGCTGCGACCGCCTCATTTCGGACCGTTTCAGCCAGGGGGGCGTAATCCTCGCCTTTTCCCTGCCCCCCGAGGATGATTGCTTTCGGCCCGTCAATGGAGGTCAGTGCGGTGCAGGTGGAGGCCACGTTGGTTCCCTTGGAGTCGTCTATGTAGAGTATGCCGTCGATTTCGGCGACCTTTTCGCATCTGTGGGGCAGTCCGCCGAATCCAGGGAAAAGGGAAGGTATTCCGTTTTTCTCTCCGAGGAGGTGAAGAACACCAGCCGCCATGGAACCGTTTTCGATGTTGTGCCTTCCGATGAGAGGCAGATCATCAAACCCGAAAAGTCTCTCTTCGTCATTCCCGTTTCGGAAATACACGGACCGGCTCTTTTCGTCGGCAAGGATTGCCTTTTCGCACCGGCCGGAAAAGCCGTTTTTCCACGAGAAGCACACGAAACGTTCATCAGCAAGGTCCGAACCAAGAGCAGTCCGGTCTCTCTCCTGGATGACCGCCACCCCGCCCTCTCCCTGGGTGGTGATTATCCTGGCCTTTGACCGGACATACTCCTCGTAGCTTCCATGCCAGTCAATATGGTCCGGAGCAAGGTTGGTCACGACCGCCACACTGCAGGACAGGCAGGAATTCCAGTAAAGCTGGAAACTGCTCAGCTCTACCACGAGAAAATCCCAGTTCCGGAGGGCCGAGTCTGCGAGGGAGGTCCCGATGTTTCCGGTGACGGAAACCGAATATCCTTTCCTGGTGAGCATATGACCGAGGAGAGCTGTGGTGGTGCTTTTTCCGTTGCTTCCCGTAACACCGATAATCCGTCCCCGAAGAAACGGGGCAAGAAAGTCAAGTTCTCCCGTAACCGGAATTCCCCTTTTCCTGGCTTCGACGATCACGGGAGCTGAAGGAGGAATGCCGGAACCTGCCACGACAAGGTCGGCATCACAGGCCCGGCCTGAATGGCCGTTTTCTTCCCATTCGATGCCCTTTTCCCTGAAAATTGCCCGGGCATCTTCATCCAGATGCTTTCTCTCTGTGACGAAAACCGACGCCCCCAGTCCGGCTGCAAGAGAGGCCAACCCTTTGCCGCTGACTCCTGATCCTATGACGGTGATTCTTTTTCCCTGAAGATCATTCGCCGATCCCATGGCTATCCACCTCGAAAGATCTGGGAACGTCAGTTCCCGAAAAATGACGAAAAAAGGACCGCCGTGATGGCCAGCCCGGATCCGTGAACCAGCCAGAACCTCGTGACGATATGGTTTTCTCTCCAGCCCAGCAGTTCAAAATGATGGTGCACGGGGCTCATGAGGAAAATCTTTTTTTTGAATCCGTAAATCGCCGTCAGCTGCGCGCAGACAGAGAGGATCTCAAGCCCGTAGAGAAATCCGAGTGGGATGAGGGCGACAAGGCAGTCGCCGTGTATGGCCGTGCTGACGATAAGGCCGGCGATGAAGTGGGATCCCACATCCCCCATGAAAACTTTCGCCGGATAGGCATTGTGCCAGAGGAAAGCGGCGCAGAGGGCGAGTCCGGTGACGGCGCCGTAAAATGCTGATCCTCTGAGCGGAAGCCAGAGAAGCGCTCCCGCCATGGAGATGACGCATGCTCCGGCTGCAAGGCCGTCAAGACCGTCGGTCACATTGACTGCATTGAGCATCCCTATGGCAAGGAAGGCCGCGAGGGGAACGGCAAGCCAGGGGGAAAGACTGATTCCCGGCCAGATATTTATCCCCCTGGAAAGGGCAATCCATAACACCCAGGGGAGAACGATGAGAATCTGGACGGCAAGCTTGAACGGGCTCGGAAATCCTTCACTCGACTTTTTGCTGAATTTGATCCAGTCGTCCGCAAATCCCACCGCAGCGGAAAGAATGGGGAAAAACCAGAAAAGGGCCAGTTCTCCCGGAAGAGTGTCCGCAAACCCTCCGGCCAGGGGGATGGATGCAAGGGCTGCGCCGATGAACACGATACCTCCCATGGAAGGGGTGGCTGACTTGGTTTCCATGTGGCTCTGGATGCCGTACGCCTTCTGGGCGAGGGTGACCTGCCGGCGGTTCAGAATACGAATCCACCTGGACTGGAGAAAAATTTCAAGAATCATGACGACTGAAAAGATGAAAATAAACTTCATGATGAGCCCTCTCCGCAAAGAATTTCCACAAGCCGGTCAAGCCGGTTGCCATGCGATCCCTTGATTACGATTGTGTCGCCTTCCGCCAGTACCTTCACGAGGTGCTCTCCCAGCATACGGAGACTGCCGGTCCAGAGTACAAGGTCGGCTTCTTCATGTCCGGCGAAAGGTGCAAGCCGTTCCCAGGTTTTTCCCACAAGCCAGACAGTGTCAAAGGAACGGAGAAGGGGAAGCAGATTTATGTGAAAATCATCGCCTCGCTCCCCGAGTTCAAGCATTTCACCGACGACCGCAAACTTCCGGTGCTTTCTGATTTCACCTGCCGCCCGCAGCACGGCCGACATGGAAGCAGGATTTGCATTATAGGAATCGTCGATGAGGCAGGCTCCTGAATCGAGGGTTCTGATGAGCCCCCTGCCTTCAAGAGAATGGGCCTCTTCGAGGGCAGCAGCGGCCGTCTTCCCGGGAACACCGAGGAAAGTGCTTATCCCCACGGCAAATGCCAGCGGATAGGCTGCGTGTTTCCCGAAAGCCCGGGCTCTTACAGCGATGACATCCCCGGGGATCGCAAGGGAAAAGGACAGTTCAGGAACTCCCTTTTCGATGCTGAAATCCGGACTGAGAATGCGGTAGTCGCACTCCCCCGTTCCTGCGGAAAGCCTGGCAATTCCTGCCGGGATCCGTGATGCTGCCCTTGCCAGGAGGGGATTGTCCCCGTTGAAGAAAAAGGACGTTAGAGAAGGCGATTCTGCGATCTCCATCTTTGCCTCGAGTACTCCCTCCACTGATCCGAAACCCTCAAGGTGAGCCGGGGCCACTTCCGTGATCACAGAAATGGTCGGGGGAAAGAAGCGGACCATTTCCGCTATTTCTCCCGGGTGGTTGGTGCCCATTTCGAGCACGAGGACCTCGGCGTCCTCCGGAAGGGAAAGAATGGTCATGGAGCACCCGATGAGGGTATTGTAGCTGTGTTCCGCCGAATGGACCCTGAAAGAGGTCTTCAGACACCTGACAAGATAGTCTCTTGTGGTTGTTTTGCCGACGCTTCCGGTAATTGCTATGACGTGCAGTTTTTTTCCCTGAAGGGCAAGACGTTTTTCCGCCATGGCAGGAAGAGCTTTGTACGTGTCGCTGACCTTTACCGAGGGGACTGAAGAAGGGATGTCCCGGTCATTCTCACAAATGATCAGGGATGCCCCGTGCGCGATGGCATCATGTATAAAAGCGTGGCCGTCCGTGTTTTCACCCCGGAATGCCACAAAGACGTCCCCTTTCCGGACCAGTCTGCTGTCGGCAAGGAGCCTGCCGGAAAAGGTGCCGTCGGGACCGCGAAGTTCGGAACCTGCGAGATCAGCGATAAAAGAGAACGTGTTCATTTCCATGTCAAGCCTCTTTCCTGTGCCCAGTCAAGGACAGTCTCCCTGTCGGAATAGGGGATAGTCTGATTTCCGATGACAAGATATTTCTCCGGCCCCTTTCCTGTGACGGCAACGACATCTCCCTCCCGTGCACCGTCAAGAGCTTTTCTGACCGCCGCCTTCCTGTCGAGGACTATTTCCGTTTCAGGCCTCCTATCGGAAGCATGGACGCCTTCGCAAATCTGGTCCGCAATTTTGCCCGGGTCCTCGCTCCTCGGATTGTCCATGGTGACGATGATTTTATCGCAGAAGCGGGCGGCGGTGAGGCCGAGAGAATGGCGGTTCGGCTGGAATCGCTCTCCCCCGTGGCCGAAAACGGCGCACAGTTTTCCGGAACACATGTGCCGGAGTTCCGAAAGAACATTCCCCAGGGCTGTAGGCGTATGGGCGAAGTCAATGATCACGCAAACCCCGCTGGAAAGATAATACCGCTCAAGCCTTCCAGGAACCTGGGGCATGGTTTTGAGCGCGGAGGCTATTTTTTTGGTATCCTCCACAAAAGAGTGAAGAAGAGCTATAGAACCCAGTGCATTATACACATTGAACCGGCCCGGAAGAGGAAGGAAAACCTGCAGTTCCTCCTTCCTGCCCGGCAGGCGGACGGAAAATTCATTTCCTGAAGGTGATGCGGATAGAAGACTGCCCATGACCCCTTCGGCGACGTTCTCTCCAAGGCCGAAAGGAGTGAGATTTCCTGGAAAAGCGGAGAGAAGCATTCTGCCGTGGGGGTCATCCCTGTTGGAGGCCCCGCGCCAGCCGTCTTTCATATACATTGAAAAAAGGCGGGTTTTTGCCTGAAAATACTCCTCCAGCGTTTTGTGGTAATCCAGGTGTTCCTCGCTGAGATTTGTAAAGACGGCACCGTCGAAGGAGCAGCCTTCAAGTCGACCGAGGGACAGACCATGGGATGACGCCTCCATGACGCAGGCCCCGCAACCATTCGTCACCATGGATGCCAGGGAGCGCTGGAGTTCGTAGCTTTCCGGGGTCGTTCTCCCTGCGTCCCTTTCAACCGCTCCGTCATTGTAGACAATGGTTCCGAAGAGGCCTGTCCGTATTCCCGCGGACTGAAGGATATGCCTGATCATCCAGGTGGTGGTGCTTTTTCCGTTGGTTCCGGTAACGGCGAACATTTTCATCTTTAAAGAGGGACAGCCATAGACGATGGACGCGAGCCTGCCCATATCCCGGCGGACATCGCTCGTCAGCAGCTGGGGAACGGGGAGAGGAATTTCCCTGTCCGTCAGAAGAACGCAGGCCCCCTTTTCCACAGCGGCAGCCGCGAAATCCAGCCCGTCCCTCCTTTCACCCCTGACGCAGCAGAATGCGGAGCCGGGAGCGACTTCCCTGCTGTCTCCCGTGACCTGTTCCAGAAGAGGCGGATTTTTCGGACAATTCCGGACAATCGGTGACGAACCATATTTATTTACGAATTCATCCAGAACCTCGGTCAAGAACGGCATATGACTACCCTCCCCGCCTGTTGTTGGCAAAAAGACCGGTCTGGAACATGTCCTCCACTATCCGGCGGAATACAGGAGCTGCGACATCGCCGCCGTAGTATTTTCCCTTTGACGGTTCACCGATAACCACAAGCATGACATAGTCGGGTTTTTCCGCAGGCCAGAAGCCGGCAAATGAGGAAACCCATTTCCCTTTTTTGTATTCTCCTTTTTCTGCCACCTGGGCTGTTCCCGTTTTTCCCGCTATGGAAACGTAAGGAAGCCCTGCCAGCTTTCCGGTTCCGTTTTTCACCGATTCCTTCATAACGGACGACAGCCACGAGGCAGTTCTCGGAGAGAGCACTTCCCGGACAAGCGTGCGTTCGCCCTTATAGATCACTTGTCCTGAGGCATCGCGGACCTCGGAGACAATATAGGGGCGGAGAAGAAATCCGCCGTTGGCTATTGCCGCCATGGCATTTGCAAGATGGAGGGGAGTGACTGCAAGTCCCTGGCCGATGGAGATATTCGAAGGAACGACTCCTCTCCACTGTTCCGGAGTGGCGAGAAGTCCGTCTTCGACACCGTTCAGTTCGATTCCTGGAGGTTTGCTGAATCCCCATTCCCGGACTCCGTGGTACATGTCGAAGGGTTTGACCCGCATGCCGATCTGCGCCATGCCCGTATTCGAAGACTTTATGAGAATTTCTGGAACGGAGAGCCGCCCGAAACTTCTGTTGCTTGCTTCCGAAATGTGTCCGTCCGCAACCTTAATCCTGTAAGGGCAGTTAAAAGTTTCTGAACCTCCGACAGACCCTTTTTCCATGGCAATGCCAAGGACTATGGGCTTGAATGTTGATCCGGGCTCGTAGGTGCGCCCCGTGGAATTGTTGGCTATCCTCTTCATGTTTGTCAGGTTTTCCCTTACGTTTGGGTCGAAGGAGGGCCAGCTGGCCATTGCAACGACGGCTCCGGTGTCAGGGGCGATGCAGACGATGCTGCCCCACTTGGCTCCGTGTTCGGCAATGCCTTCATCCAGTCGCTTTTCCACGATGAACTGGATTCTCGAATCCACTGACAGACTGACCGATCCCGGCCCGGAGGAGAACCCGTCGTTTGAGTGCCGGCTGATATCCAGAGTTCTTCCGGACGATTCCCTGGCAAGAACTTTCATGCCCGGAGGGGAGAAAAGGATCTTGTCCCACATCAGTTCAATGCCGGCAAGCCCCTTGTCGTCCACATCGCAGAAACCGAGGACATGGGAGAGAAGGGATTTGTTGGGATACAGACGCTTCTTCTCGCTGATTTCATATATGCCTTTGAGGTCCAGTGCGCGTATTTTTTCCGCCGTTCCCTCGTCGATTTTTCTCGCAAGCCAGAAAAATCGTCCGGGCATTTGGGATGAGATGGTGGCAACGATACTTTCAGGAAGAATACCCCGGAGCTTCGGTCCGTCCGAGGGATTCCAGAAAGCGGGATCAAGAAAGAAGCTGGAAGACGGGATTGAGAGGGCAAGGGCATTTCCGTTGGCGTCATAAATGAAACCCCTGTTGGTGCTTACCGGAACACGGCTCCAGTATTGCCGCCGTGACTGCTTCTCCACGCGGGGATCAGGAAAAAGCTGGAGGGAAGCTACTCTCCAGAAAAGAACGGCAAAAAACAGAAAAACGAGAAACCAGGGGGAACCCCCAAAGCGTTTTAACATGCCAAGTCCCTCCGAGGTGTGTCACAAGGTGATTATTCTCCCGCCATCGCTTTTTCCAGGAAAAAGTAGAACCAGCCTTCCGATTCCTTCTGTGCGGCCTCTCCTCCCATGTTTCCGGCGGGCCCGGAACCCGCAAGAAGAGGGCCTTCCAGGCGCAGAGTCCTGACATTGGAAGCGTAGGTCATGCCAAGCTGTTTTTTTGAATAGCCATAAACCCTTCCCGGAGAAAGAAGAGCCGACAGGCTCTGCTTCAGGGATATCTGCTGTGCCTGAAAGGACTCGATCTGGGTATTGATGTTATTGAGCCTGCATTCCAGGCGAAAGCTGTACAGGCGAAGCACTCCGAGTCCCATGAAAGACCCGAAAACGACGAGGGCTGAAAAAATAAGATAAGGACAAAATTTTCTCAGGGAAGAAACCGCCATTGGCTGACATTCTCTCTGACTCACCATTTCTTTTTTGCCTCCTTTCCCGGCTCGGTGACGACGAAAAGCCGCAGTTTTGCGCTTCTGGCCTTGTAATTTCTTTCAATTTCCCCGTCTGAAGGAATAAGAGGACGCTTCGTCGTGATGATTCCACGGCCTTCTTTTTGCATTTCCCGAAAATACTGTTTTACAATACGGTCTTCAAGAGAGTGATAACTTACTACAGCAACGGCTGCACCGGGGCTGACCAGTTCAAAGGCTCCCGACAGGCCCTGCTCCAGGGCTGTGAGTTCGTCATTGACGGCGATCCGGAGCGCCTGGAATATTTTCCGTGCGGGATGTCCACCCATTTTTCTCTGTACCGGCGCCGGAAGGGTTTCCCGGATAACCGCCACAAGGTTTCCTGTGGTTTCTATCTTTCCGGTGTTTTCTCTGTACCGGAGAATCCCCCTGGCAATCTGCCTGGAATAGCGTTCCTCGCCGTACTTCCAGAAAATGTCGGAAAGTTCCTTTTCAGTCCAGTTGTTCACAATAGATTCAGCCGTCAGGGCGGATCTCCTGTTCATCCTCATGTCGAGAGGTCCGTCCGCCTGAAAAGAAAATCCCCGGTACCCTTCCGTAATCTGGAGATTGGACACTCCGAGGTCGAAAAGAATTGCGTCGAAAGGAGCGGCATTTCCTGCCAACTCAGCTGCTTCAGCAAAATTTCCGTGAATCGGATGAAACCTGTTATCGAAAGCCCCGAGCCTGTCAGTGGCGATTCGTATGGCTTCATCGTCCTGGTCGAGCCCCCACACCTGAACTTTGGGAAACGCTTCGAGGACGGCCTCTGAATATCCTCCGAGCCCAAGAGTGCAGTCGAGTACTTTCCCGACCTTCGGGCGGGATTGTAAAAAAGAAAGGATTTCAGCAAGGAGAACGGGGATATGTTCCGTCAAAATCCTTCAACTCCCTCGGCTATTTCTGATAGTTCCCCGACCATCTCTTCCCGGTATTCGTTCCACCTGTCGCGGTCCCAAAGCTCCACATGATCGTTCACTCCGACAAAAACGACATCCTGGGAAAGATCCCCATGCTGACGAAGAACAGGAGGAAGGAGAACCCTTCCTGCCGTGTCAACAGGCAGTTCATGAGCGCTTGCGAGCATCACCCTGAGGAGTCCGCGGGTCTTGCTTTTAGAGAAGGGGAGATCCTGGAGCTTGGTCATGACGTTTTCCCACCTGGAGCGGGAATAGAGGGAAACGCATCTGTCGATGCCGATGGTGGAAACAACGCTGTCGCCAAGCTCTTCCCTGAACTTCGATGGAAGAACGATCCGAGCTTTGGAATCGATTTTGTGTTCGTACGTTCCCACCAGCATGGGAATTCCTCCCACTTTGCGACATTTTCCCCCACTTGCTCCCACCCTACCACTCGTAGAGAAAAATAAATAGGTCTTTTGGCTCTCAAAAAAACGCTGAATATGAGCCAAAAGACCTATTTAATTCGGGAAAAGGGAGCATTCAATAAGCCGGGTTCTGTCTCAGGGTGACCATTTATCTGAAGACCGCCTCACGGCGGCCTTTGCGCGACCGTACCCGGGGGTCGGCGGGCAGCGTCTTCCCCCCCTATTCGGTCTTGCTCCGGACGGGGTTTGCCTGGCGTGAAAATCGCTTTTCACCCGGTGGGCTCTTACTCCACCTTTTCACCCTTGCCCTGAAGGGGCGGTTTGTTTCTGTGGCACTTTCCTTTGGTTTGCACCAACTGGGGGTTACCCAGCGTCCTGCCCTATGGAGCCCGGACTTTCCTCTCCCAAAAGGGAGCGGCCACCTAGAATACTCCCGCAGAGATTATACCACCGTAAATGATGCGGGACGTATATCTTACGGGGAGTTTAGTATAGAATACCCCTATACCATTTTTCACCATCTAAAGGAGAAGAGATTCCCCCCATGATCGAAAAAACAAGCTACGATTCACCTGAATACGATATCTTCAAGGCGAACGTCAAAAAACTCACGGGACTCGACCTGAACTCTTATAAAAACCAGATCCACAGGAGAGTCCACATGCTGATGCAGCGATGGAACATTGCAGAATACGGCCTGTATTTCAAGACGATCAGGGAGAACGACCAGAAACTGAGAGAATTTCTCGACTACCTCACGATCAACGTTTCCGAGTTTTTCCGCAACCCTGCCAAGTGGACCGAGCTTCGAGAAACGATTATACCCCGGCTGGTCCAGTCCCGGGGAAAAAAACAGCTGAAACTGTGGAGCGCGGGATGCGCCACAGGCGAAGAACCCTACTCCCTTGCCATACTCTCTCTCGAGGCGAAACTGGCCGCCCAGTCTCCGGTGCTGGCAAGCGACATTGACCAGGGCGCAATTTCCATAGCGAAAAAAGGAACCTATCTCAAGCGCCAGATCCTCAACGTCCCCCAGGAACTTGTCTCGAGGTATTTTTCCACCCAGGACGGAGGGGAAACCTATTCGGTGACGCAGGAAGTCAAGGGAAGGGTCACCTTTCAGAGACTGAACCTCATAGAGGATAGTTTTGCCGACGATCTGGACCTTATCCTCTGCAGAAACGTGGTCATTTATTTTTCCGCTGAGACTAAGACGGCCCTTTATCACAAATTTTTCAGGGCTCTCAGACCGGGGGGATTTCTTCTCGTGGGGTCCACCGAGCAAATTTTCGAGTACAGGAAGATCGGTTTCGAATCGGCAGGAGCGTTCCTTTACCAGAAGCCGGTTTGAGAAGAAAAAAAGCGGGAGGAGGACCTTTTTCAGGTCCTCCTCCCGCTTTTCCGGTCAGTGAGAGCGAACGATTTCCTTGATTTTCATCAACCGGCTCAGGGTCGAGCGTTCCTGTTCATCGAGCTTCATCGTAATGTAGCGTATTGTTTCCACGAAACTCGGTATCAGGACGTGCTCCAGTGCATTTACTCTCCGGCGGGTCTTTTCAATTTCCACAGCCATGAGGTTGATCGCCTTTTCCTTTGCCGCCAGGGCGATCAGCCGGGGAATGAGAGCGGCGAACCGCTCAAGTGCGACATCCAGGCTGCCGAGGGACGTGGCGAGACCGTAATTGACCGGCGATCCCCCCTGCTCCACCGTATAAACAGGAACCAGCACGCTCATGACATTCTGCCGGCCGACCTGGAGATTGCATTTCGCGCCGGAGATCATCAGGGCCTGTTCGAGCATGGCAGGCAGGGTCTGGGCACGGGCAAGGAGAAAGCTCTTGTAGCACTCCGCAAGTTCACCTTCGAGCTCCTCCCGGAGAACTTTACCTTCCCGGGCACGTTCAAGAAACGCCTTGATAAGGGCGTCCTGCTTGTCTTTGAGAAGCTTGTGACCCCGTTTTGCCACGACAAGGCGTTTTTTTAGCCTTGAAAGCTCCATCCTGTTGGGGTTTACATTCAACCGGGCCATGACACGGCTCCCTTACACTTTCCCAGGGACTGCTTCGGCCCTTTCCCCGTTGTTCAGCCTCGGCGAGAGGTACTTCTCAATGTAGGCATCCCGTACACGCTTCAGTTCCTTCACCGGGATGACGGTAAGGAGATCCCAGCCGAGCTCAAGGGTTTCCTCGTAGGTCCTGTTCTGGTATTCACCCTGGCGGACGTACTGGTCTTCGAACATATCGGCAAATTTCGCGAAGGCCTTGTCCTCCTCAGAGAGAGCTCCCTCACCGAGAATGACCGCAAGTTCCTTGGCTTCCTTGCCTCTGGCGTAGGCGGCGAAAAGCTGGTTCATAAGGTCGGCGTGATCTTCCCTTGTCTTGCCTTTCCCTATTCCCTTATCCTTGAGCCGTGAAAGAGAGGGCATGACGTCCACGGGAGGATATATGCCTTTCCTGTGAAGCGTCCGGCTCAGGATGATCTGTCCCTCGGTGATGTACCCCGTAAGGTCCGGTATGGGATGAGTCTTGTCGTCCTCAGGCATGGTAAGAATGGGAATCTGGGTGATGGAGCCGTTCTTTCCCTTGAGCCGTCCCGCTCTCTCGTACATGGTGGCGAGGTCTGTGTAGAGGTAGCCGGGGTAGCCTCTCCGGCCGGGAACTTCCTTTCGTGCCGCGGAGATTTCCCGGAGGGCTTCACAGTAGTTCGTGAGGTCCGTCAGGATGACCACGACGTGCATGTCATGTTCGAACGCAAGATATTCTGCAGCGGTGAGCGCAATACGGGGGGTCGTTATCCGTTCGATTGCCGGGTCGTCGGCAAGGTTGACGAACATGACGGTCCGCTGGATGGCGCCGGTTTTACGGAAGTCTTCCATGAAAAAGGAAGCCTCTTCGAAGGTGATTCCCATAGCGGCGAACACGACGGCGAAATCCTCGTGCCCGCTGATGACCGTCGCCTGCCTGGCAATCTGGGCTGCCATCCTGTTGTGGGGCAGGCCGCTTCCCGAGAAGATGGGAAGCTTCTGGCCGCGGACCATGGGGTTCATTCCGTCGATGGTGGAAATGCCCGTCTGGATGAACTCGGAAGGGAAATCCCGGGAGAAGGGATTCATGGGCATTCCGTTGATGTCGAGCTTCTTCTCGGCAAGGATGGGGGCCCCGTCGTCTATGGGTTCTCCCCGGCCGTTGAATACCCGGCCCAGCATATCCCTGCCGACGGGAAGGGTGAGCACCTTTCCGAGGAAAAGCAGTTTCGTGCTCTTGATGTCTATGCCGTCTGTTCCTTCAAAAACCTGGACGAGTGCCTTGTCGGACGTGATTTCCAGAACCCTGCCCCGTCTGCGTTCTCCGGAGGCCAGCTCAATTTCGACAAGTTCGTCGTACCGTACATTCTGCGTTTTTTCCACCATGAGAAGGGGACCGGAAAGTTCGCTGATGGTCCCATATTCCTTAGGCAGCATCGCTTTCACCTCCCACGGGAATGACGCTGTTGATTTCCTTCCGGATCGTCTCTTCCAGTTCGTCTATCCTGCCGATGTCCTTCTCCTCAAGATACCGCATTCTGGCGATGGACTCCCTGACCGGAAGGTTGAAGACCTCGTTCATGGACGCTCCCTTTTTCAGGGCTTCCATTCCCTGATGGTGGAAGTTGATAATCGTCTTCAGCATCTTGAACTGTTTTTCCATGGAGGCATAGGTGTCGACTTCATGGAAGGCGTTCTGGTGAAGGAAGTCTTCCCTCAGGGATTTTGCTGTTTCGAGGACCATGCGCTCTTCCTTGGAGAGAGCATCGATACCGACGAGACGGACGATTTCCCGGAGCTTGTCCTCTTCCTCGAGAAGGGTCATTCCTTCTACACGGAGGCTGCTCCACTCGTCATCGAACTTGGCATCCCAGAATTCATCGAGTTTTTCCGTATAAAGGGAATAGCTCAGCAGCCAGTTGATCGCCGGGAAATGCCTCTGGTAGGCAAGATTTGCATCAAGGCCCCAGAAAACCTTGGTAACCCGGAGAGTATTCTGGCTGACAGGTTCCGAAAGGTCGCCGCCCGGAGGGGAGACCGCACCGATGGCCGTGACGGAGCCTTCCCGTCCCTGGCTGCCCAACACCACTGCCCGGCCTGCCCTTTCATAGAAGGATGCGAGCCTTGTTCCGAGGTAGGCCGGATAACCTTCCTCGCCGGGCATTTCTTCGAGACGGCCCGACATTTCGCGGAGAGCCTCAGCCCACCTGCTTGTGGAATCTGCCATGAGGGCGACGGAGTATCCCATGTCCCTGTAGTACTCCGCCATGGTGATGGCCGTGTAGATGCTGGCTTCCCGCGCTGCCACGGGCATATTGGAGGTATTGGCGATGAGGACGGTCCGCTTCATGAGCGGCTGTCCGGATCTCGGATCTTCAAGTTCAGGAAACTCGAGAAGCACGTCGGTCATCTCGTTTCCCCGTTCTCCGCATCCCACGTACACCACTATTTCTGCCTCTGCCCACTTCGCGAGCTGGTGCTGGATAACCGTCTTTCCCGATCCAAAGGGGCCGGGTACGCAGGCGGTTCCTCCCATGGCGATGGGGAAGAATGCGTCCACCACTCTCTGTCCGGTGGTGAGAGGAATGACGGGGGGCAGCCGCTTTGCAACAGGGCGAGCTTTCCGTACCGGCCACCGCTGGAGCATGGCGATGTTCTTCTTTTCGCCGTCCTTCTCCACCACTGCAATGGTTTCTTCCACCGTGAAACTGCCTTCCCTGATTTTTGTGACTTTGCCGGAAACTCCGACCGGCACCATCACCCTGTGCTCTACAAGGACTGTCTCCTGCACGACACCGAGCACATCGCCCTCCGCCACGAAGTCGCCTTCCTTGGCCTTCGGCGTGAACTGCCACTTGGTGTTCCTGTCGATGGCAGGGACGTCAATCCCTCTCGAGATGAAATGGCTTTTCGCCACTTCTTCGATGAGGTTCAGGGGACGCTGAACTCCGTCGTAAAACTGCTCCATGAGGCCGGGGCCGAGCTCGACGCTCAGAGGTGCGCCCGTACTGACTACAGGCTCTCCGGGCATAAGACCGGATGTTTCCTCGTAGGCCTGGATGGAGGCCGTGTCCCCCTTCAGTTCGATTATTTCTCCAACGAGACCAATGTCGCCGATCCGAACCACGTCAAACATGCTGGCACCGAGCATTCCCTTCGCCACCACAAGCGGTCCGGAAATCTTTTCTATGGTCCCCCGTATTGTTTTTTCAGTGGCCACAGTCTATCGCCTCCAGACGAACCGTATTCTGCATTATTTCACTGCAAAGATGTCCATGCCGACCGCACGTTCCACGCTGCTCCGTATGGACTCGAGGCCTATCCCCTGGCTTCCCCTGAGACCGGGAATGGGGATGAAGCTTGTTTCGTAGTCGCTGTTCAGGTCGGCTATGAACTGTGAAGATGCTACATAGCAACTCTCCTGAACGAAGACGACGGCGTACTTTTCGCGGGCCAGTCCGAGGAGGGTTTCTTCCACGGCCGAAGGCGTGTTGTCCTTTATGATAAAGGGACGAACCCCCACCGCCTGGAAAGGAAGAACCGTCTCGTATTCTCCGACTGCTGCCATGGGATGTCCTGTGTTTTTACCCGACATGACGGAACAACCCCCTTGCCAGCGTCCTGTCCGTATCGTTGGAAACGGAAACCAGCGCTATCCGTATATTTTTTGCTTCCAGTTCCTTCTTCCACAGGAAGGAAATGACGTTCTCCGGGGCGAAAGCCTGGTATTTGGAGCTTTCGACAATGGCCGCGGTATACTCGTCGAGCACCTTTTCCATCTCGACGACAAGAGAATTGAGATCATTGGCGTCCTGAACGTGAGAAAACGTCTTCGACACATCGGAGAAAGAAAGAATTCTTCCCCAGCCCTCCACCGGTTCGGCGTAGAGAGAGAGAAGCTTTTCCCTGGAAATAAGGCCCCCGTCGTGAAGAAATCCGGCGGCGGAACCCGTTTCCATATCCATTCTTTTCATTCTGAGAAGGTTCCGGACGTTTTCCGCGTCGATTTTGCCCCTCACCCACAGCGAAGCCGCTTCTATACCTGTTGCAGACGCTGTTTTTCTCATGGCTGCGAAAAGGCCTTCGTCAAGGAGCTTCTCCACTTCGAGAATGTCTTTCGTCTGCTCCCAGACCGAGAAGCAATGGGGAACCAGCAAATGAAGACCGAAGGGCAGCAGGCGGAAATCTTCGCTTTCCATGGCCATGATAAGGTCATCCGAGGGAATATTCCCGAGGGAGGTCAGAAGGTCGAACCGTCGTTCTCCTCCTTCACGGACCAGAAGAGCGCTTTTCAAAAGAACTTTTACATTGTGAAAATCATAGGGCAGACGGCACAGATGAACCAGAGCGGGATCCGGAACGAATTTCTGCACTTCCCCGTAAACATGGAGAAGTTCCGCTTCGATGGCCCTGTCAAATTCGCCGTTTCCCTTCAGCTCCATCAGCCAGCTTGAATAGACCGTTTCACCGAGGACTTTCAGCGCCGAGTCGAGGTCTTCGCTTTCCAGGATACGCTGCAGAAGAGCCTCTTCAAGAAGGCGTCCGGACATTGCCCGGAGCCGCGCAACCGCATACCCGTACCGCTCTGCCGGAGCCATGGAGCATCACCTCCGGTTAGGCTGAAAACAGCCGTTTGACAACGTCTGCCTCAATATCGTCCCGAACCCAGCGGGTGAGCATATCCCATGAGCAGTTCGTCTCGATTTGGCCCTTTTTCAGGATGAATCCGCCGGACATCGGGCGCTTCTCTTCGTCCAGAACGAATTTCTTCCCGTGTTTTTCATTGAACCCTGCAAGCCATTCCTGGGTGATATGCTTCTCCTTGCCTGATACGATCACGGCTTCGTCTCCTGTTTCCGTCGCTTTCAGGAGAAGGTGGCCTGCCAGGGCGAGGTATTTCTCCCCCGGAAGGGCGGCAAGCTGGGCAAGTGCCTGTGAAAATGCGTCCGAAATGGCCGTCTGTTTCACGCCGAGTTCGATCTTCTTCACGTCGAGTCCTGCCACAATCTCTCTTCTTCTGAGGATTTCCGGCTGTTCTTTCCGGAATCTGTCGCCGTAGGTTTCTTCGATTTTCCTGATCTCGCCGTCGGCTTCCTTGTTGATAGACTCCACTACGGAGCGGGCTTTTTCGAGAATCTTTCCCGCTTCCTCCTGTGCGTCCGCGTCTATTTTTTTCTTGATTTCCGCCAAGGACATGGATTTAACCTCCTTGACAGGCTTAGAGCTTGATTCCGTTGAGGAGAATGATGCTCATCAGGAGAGAAAGAACGGCGTAGGTTTCGACCATTGCAGGGAGAATGACGGCTTTTCCTGTCTCCTCAGGGCGTTTTGCGATCATCTGAATGCATGCGGCCGAGGTTTTTCCCTGGGCGATAGCAGAATAATAGCCACCGACAGCAATAGGGAGACAGGCAAAAAAGACGGCGAGTCCCTGCCATACATTGACGGAGATTTCATCTCCTCCGCCGAGGAGGCCGACTTTGAGAATTGCGAAGAAAGCGATAAGAAGTCCGTAAATTCCCTGAGTTCCCGGAAGAGCCTGAAGAAGGAGGACAAGGCCGAACTTCCCCGGGTCTTCAGTCATGACACCGGCTCCGGATTCTCCGGCGATGCCGACTCCGATAGCGGATCCGGCTCCTGCCCACCCTGCGGCCATAGCTGCTCCAAGTATTGCCAATGCGATTCCAAGAAGATCCATAGTATTGACACGCTCCTTTCAAGCTATTGAAATTATTCGACAGGGTCTTTCTTTATGGAAACGAAACTGGTGTTGTACGTCAGGGGAGCGAAAATCCTTCCTCCGCCTGTGTAGAATTTGCTGAAAAACTCTACGTACTGAAGCCTCAGGGAGTGGACGAAAGCCCCGAGTACATTCACCGCGATGCTGAAAATGTGTCCTCCCACAATCAGAAGAAGGGCAAGAACCCAGCCGATAAACGGAACGTTTCCGGCAAGCCCCGCCAGCATGTTGATGATGACCCCCACTGCCGATGTGGCGAGCCCCAGCGCGAGAAGCCTGCTGTAGCTGAGAACGTCGCCGAGGTACGACGTGACACCGTAGAGGCTCAGCAGTCCCGAGACTGCCTTTGAGACGAACCCTGTCTTTTCCCTTCCCTGAGTTGCTATGAGAACAACCGCTCCCGCGATAGCAAGAGTCTTTGCGAGGGACGCGGTGTCAGCGGACAGAAAGCCGCCGGCGGTTCCTCCCCAGAGAAGCAGGCCGACAAGAAAGACTATCCAGCCGCCGGTGTCCGCGAAAGCACCCATGTAGTTTTTCTTGCGGAGCGCGTCGTAGAACGCGATCCCAAGGCCGAACATGAGCTGGACGATTCCGAGGGCGAGGGAAAGGGCTAGAAACACCATGGGGTTTTCCATGGGGTTGAGGACGACCGGGGCATTTTTCAAAGGACGGAGGAAGGAGAAAATGCCGAAAGCATCCACCAGGTCACCGAACCAGCTGCCCGTAAGCGCTCCTACAACCACCGTGGAAACACCGGAAAGAACGAAAAGTTTGAAAAACTCCCTGAAACCGGTGGGCATTCTCTGGAATTTTCTGAGGAACCAGGTGAAGAACCCGATCATGATCAGCCCGTATCCTGCATCGCCGAGGCACATCCCGAAGAAAACAAAGAAAAAGGGAGCGAGAAGCAGAGTGGGATCGATTTCTCCGTATTTAGGAGCTCCGTAGAGCCGTGTGAGGTTTTCGAAAGGGAGACACCAAAACGGGTTGACAATGCGGGACGGAACGCTGTCCTCCGGACCCGGTTCCGAGATAACGAGCTCAATGGAGGAATCAAAGGAAGCAATCGCTTTTTTCACATCAGGAAGATCGGAATCCGGGATCCATCCGCGGAGCATGACAACCTGATCTGTTGCGTTTCCTGAAGCAAGGGCCGCGTATCTGTCCCGAAGCACGGAATAATAATCGCTCAGGGCACGGATTGTGGGTACCCATCGGGCAGCTGCCCCTGCGGCCTTCTCCAGTATCTCCTTTTCCTCCGCTGCAAGGACGTTTCTTCTGTCGCCGATAAGGGCAAGCTCCTCAGAAACGCCGGATTGAAGCGCAGGTGGAATTTCCATTCGGTTGAACGAGTGCCGGGCGTTGAGTTCCATGGCTTTCTGGGAAAATGCTCCGTCAAAAAAGAGAGCCACGATCCGGTCTTTTTCTTTCTCCGCCCCCGGAGCGACATAGACTTCTCCCATGGTGCCGAGAAGGGATTCCGCTCCCCGTTTCCAGGGTTCCACCTGATCTGCA
The DNA here is from genome assembly GCF_004366815.1 of Aminivibrio pyruvatiphilus. Taxonomy (NCBI): domain Bacteria; kingdom Thermotogati; phylum Synergistota; class Synergistia; order Synergistales; family Aminobacteriaceae; genus Aminivibrio; species Aminivibrio pyruvatiphilus. Next base: position 41,601 of record NZ_SORI01000019.1, read on the forward strand.
GGCATGGTCCCGAGGAGACCCCTGACGTGTTCTGTGCCTGAGGAGAGAAGTTCAAGCGGGTATGGGAAATCCTTCAGGGAGAGAAGGAGCGATTCTGTTGAATCCAGCTGTGAAGACTCGGAACGGATTTCCATGAGCCTCCGCTCGAGTCCGCGGATCTCTTCGGCAAGGGAAGGAAGATCTGTCCGGGAATCCAGCTCCCTGGTCTGCCGGAGCGAAAACTCCTCTTTCTCCCCCATAGCGCGGGCCATTCCGGACACTGGATCAATGAAATGGGGTTCCAGAAAGCGGAGAAGAAACCGTGTTTCTCCAAGAAGAAAATCCACCCTGGAAAAATCTGGATGGGTAATGACCGGTCCTTCCGATCCATCTTCCGAGCTGAAGGGAATTACCTCGAACGATCCGGTATTTTGAAGGGCAGACAAAACCCCATCCACGTCGGATTTGTGGATGTAAAACTCGGCTTTTACAATTTTAGCCACGGCCATATCGAGAAATCACCTCTTCCGCAATCCATTTCGCCGTGCTCGGGACTTCTTTTCCGAACTGCTGAGCGAGGGTTTCCGCGTTTTTTCTTCCGGCTTCAACGGTTTTTTGTGCTTTTTCTTCAGCTTCTTTTTCCACCGAGGCTATTTTTTCCTTATACTGGCGGAAAGCCTTCTGCTTGGCTTCTTTTACCCTGCGTTCGGCTTCGGTTTTCACTTCGTTGACCATGCGGGCTGCCCCGTTCTTTGCTTCCTTGACGGTTTCCCTGGAACGGGCTTCGACTTCCTTGATCTCCTCAGCCAGATTCACTGCCATACGTGCCACCTCCTTCCGAAAAAAAGTTTGTTCCATGGACAATGTCTCAACATAAAAACATAGAGTATTTTATTACTACATAAAATTCGTGTCAAACTTAACAATATGTCCAGAGCATAGGGGAATTGTCGAAAAATATTTGTTCTATTAGGCGGAACAAAGTGGGGAAAATAAAGGGCAGAAAAAAATGGAGCGGACAACGGGATTCGAACCCGCGACCCTTAGCTTGGGAAGCTAATGCTCTACCAGCTGAGCTATGTCCGCCCTTGTGTCAGACGAAGGATATTATATCTGCCACTTTTTCTTTTGGCAAGACTGATGGAATCTTTTTTTATCCCCCTATCGCCTGTGAACCCAATTTTCGCCCTTTCCAGCCCCGGCGGACACCCCTCCGGGGGAAAAGCGAACCGCCGTTTCCACGTGAACCGTATGGGGAAACATGTCGAAACACTTGATTTCCACCGGGCTGTATCCTTCCTGGCGGAAAATGGAGGCGTCCCGGGCGAGGGTCGCCGGGTTGCAGGAAATGTAGACGATGTCTCGGGGTGCCATGTCCAGAATGGAACGGACCGCCTCACGGCTGCACCCTGTCCTGGGGGGATCGACAACTACCGTATCGAAATCCCCCGAAAGGGAACGGATGTTGTCTTCAACCGGTCCCGGAAGGATCTTAATCTTTCCTGACATGCCGTTGGCTTCCACGTTTTCCTTCATTCTCTCCACTGACGGCAGCCACTCCTCCACAGCCGTCACCGAAGAGGCGTCCCTCGCAAGGAAGCAGGTAAGGGTGCCGATACCGCTGTAGAGTTCGAGCACTTTCCCCGAACCTCCGGCTCCGGCCATCTGCGCTGCAGTTTCGTAGAGCCTGGCGGCCTGCTCGGAATTGACCTGAAAAAAGGCGGTAGAATCGAACCTGAACCTGAAGGGGGAGAGTTCTTCCTCGATCAGTCCGTCACCGAAAAGTGTTTCTGTTGATTCGCCGACGATGACGTTGCTCCTGGAAAAATTGTAGTTCAACGTCACGGTCCGAAGGTTCGGGCATTGGGACCTCAGAAGGGGAACGAGCCGGTGTTCGGCACGTTCATGTTCGGCTTTAGAGAGCCTCCGGGCTGCGACGAGCGAGATGAGGACGTTGCCTGTACCGGTGCCGCATCTCAGAATAAGATGGCGGAACAGCCCCTTTCCGCTCTTTTCGTCGTAGGGAGGAAAGCCAAGGCTTGAAAGAATTCCGGAAACCGTTCCCGGCAGATCTCCTATTTCCTTCGCGAGTATGGGGCACGAAGTGACAGGAACAATGTCATGGCTTCTTCTCGCATAATACCCCGCTGCCGTTTTCCCACCTGCGTTTCCTATGGGAAGAGAGCCTTTGTTGCGATAATTTTGCTCCCTGGGACTCGGCTCACAGGAGGGGATATCGGGAAAAGTCCCCCGGTAAATCCTTTCAAAGGCATCCCTGACAATATCCCTCTTCAAACTGCACTGGAGGGAATACTCTGCGTGCTGGAGCTGGCATCCTCCGCACCGTTCATAGAGAGGACAGAAAGGAGTGCTCCTGCCCGGGTGAGGAAGAAGTATTTCTTCCGGTTCCGCTATGGCGTACTCTCTTTTTTTTCTGATGATCCTTCCCCTGATTTCTTCTCCGGGGAGAGCCCCGGGAACAAACACCACAAGCCCTTCGGAAGTGCGTGCGATACAGCTTCCGTCGCTGCTGATCTTTTCAGTGCGCAGCACAACCCTTTCTCCCTGCTTCACTGCCATGCCCCCCAATCCCGTGTGCCAAAAAACAGAAGGCAAAGGTCATTTTTATGACCTCTGCCTTCCTTGTTAACGGAAGATGTTCCTGTGAATTTTACAGGTGAACGCTGTTTTTGAAAAGAAGGTACCCTTCATCGAAGGCCTGGGAGTTGAGCTGTTTCGTTCCTTCAGGCACTTTGCCGAGAATCGCCTTCTTGATCGATTCGGGCTTTGCGATCTTCTCAAGTTCGAGAACCCTGGCGACCGCTCCGAGGGCAACCATGTTCGTGACGAGTTCTTTGCCGATTTTTTCACGGGCGGTCCGCACGATGGGAAGGTAATATACGTTGGCGTCCACCTGGGGGAAGCTGGTAACGAAGAAATCATCGTAGATGATTCTGCCTCCCGGAAGTGTTTCTCCGGCGTATTCCTCCGCGGCCTGCTGGGTCAGGATGACCTGCAGATTCGGCTTGATCGCCTTGGGATAGTCTATGGGCTCGGTGGAGATGATCACCTCGGCCTTGGACTTCCCGCCCCGGGCTTCCGGCCCGTAGGACTGGGACTGAACCACATGGAGGCCGTCCTCGAAAACGGACGCTGCCTCTCCGGCAATGACTGCGGCAAGGATTACGCCCTGGCCGCCGGAACCCGCAAATCGGATTTCATATCTTCCTGCCATTTCACTTCCCCCTTACGTTTTCGATCAAGGCGAGGTACTGGTCCGTATATTCGGGGACATCCTTGTTGACGAATTCTCCGGTGACGATCTTTCCGGCAAGCTCCTCCGGGGACATATCTTTCGCCTTTGCGAGGGGAACGGAGTTGTTCTTGAAGTAGTTAACGTTGTCAATGGGGGTCCTCCGGTTGTTTTTCCTTCCGAACGTGGTATGGCAGTGGGTCAGTATTTCCACCACGGAGAATCCCTTCTTCTGGATTCCGTTCAGGATGAACTGTTCGGTCTGCTTGGGGTTGGCGATGGTGGAACGGGCGACGTAGGCTGCCCCTGCTCCCTCAGCAAGCTTGCAGATGTCGAAGGAAGGATCGATGACGCCGTAGGGGGTGGTGGTTGCCATGCTTCCCGCCGGCGTGGTGGGAGAAGCCTGACCGCCGGTCATTCCGTAGATATTGTTGTTCATTACGATGGCCGTTATATCAATGTTCCGCCTGCAGGCGTGAATGAAGTGGTTGCCCCCGATGGCGGTGCAGTCTCCGTCACCCATGACGTCAATAACGGTAAGTTCCGGCTTTGCGAGCTTGATGCCCGTGGCGAAGCCGAGGGATCTTCCGTGGGTGGTGTGGACCGTGCATGCATCGATATAACCTGCCATACGGCTCGAACAGCCGATGCCGGATGCTATGACCGTCTGGCTTTTCTTTTTCTTGAGGGTAACCAGAGCCCTGAGGAGAGCATGCATGATTATGCCGTGCCCGCATCCCGGACACCAGATATGGGGGAAAAACCGTGTGCGCAGCCAGCTGAACACTTCCTGATTAGGCATAATCAGGCCACCTCCTCAATGACAGCGAGAATTTCTTCAGGCTTGAAAAGTTCGCCGTTGACAAGGTTGTGAGCCACAACCTTGGCCTTCCCGTGGACGGCCCGCTCGACTTCGAGGACCATCTGGCCGCAGTTCAGCTCGGGGACGATAATGGTTTTCACCTTCCGTGCGAGCTTTTCAAGTTCCTTGTCGGGGAAAGGCCAGAGGGTGATGGGTCTGAAAAACCCGGCCTTGATGCCCCGGTTCCTCGCCTCGTGAACTGCCCTCAGGCTTGACCGGGCCACGCTTCCGTAGGCAAGAACAATCACTTCGGCATCGTCGGCGTATACTGTTTCGTATTCGACGATGTCGTCGCGGAAGCGGTCGATTTTTCTCATGAGGCGTTTCATTTTTTTCTCGATTTCATCGGCGCTGTTCGTGGGAAATCCCCAGTCGTTGTGGGTCAGGCCGGTAATATGCCACGTGTAGCCGTCACCGAAGGATGCCATGCAGGGAAGGTCGTCTTTCGGATCCGGGCGGTATGGAACGAACTTTTCAGGAATGTCTGTGGGGCGCTTCCGGTCTACGAGCTTGGAAGGGTCAATTTTCGGCACGAGGACTTTTTCGCGCATGTGGCCGATGATTTCATCGCTCATGATCAGAACCGGCTGACGGTATCTTTCTGCTGCGTTGAACGCCTTAATGGCTATTTCATAGCATTCCTGGACGGAAGCGGGAGCATAGCAGATGGTACCGTGGTCTCCGTGGGTTCCCCAGCGGGCCTGCATGACATCCTGCTGAGCGGTTTTCGTGGGAAGTCCTGTGGAGGGACCGCCGCGCATGACATCCACCACAACTATGGGGATCTCAGCCATGTATGCGAGGCCGAGGTTTTCCTGCTTGAGGGAGAATCCGGGTCCGGAGGTTGCAGTCAGGGATTTCATCCCGGCGATGGAGCCCCCTATCGTGGCGGCTATTCCGGCAATCTCGTCCTCCATCTGGATAAATCTTCCGTTCAGCTTCGGGAGCTCTTCAGCCATGATTTCGGCAATTTCCGACGAAGGAGTGATGGGATATCCTCCGAAAAAACGGCAACCGGCGGCGAGAGAACCGTAAGCGATTGCCTCGTTTCCCTGCCAGAAGGCGACATCAGGCATCCTTCTCTTCCTCCTTCTCTTTCACGGTAATTGCCATATCAGGGCAGATGTTCTCGCACTGTCTGCAGCCTATGCAGTCATCCTGACGGGCCGGGACAGACTTTCCGCGTACTTCGTCGAGCTCGAGCACTTTTTTCGGGCAAATGTGGATACACAAGGAACAGCCCTTACACCACGAATTGTTCACCTGGACTTCGAACTTTTTGGGCAACAAAGTCACCTCCTACGGGATTGTCCAAACGGGTTCAAAAACAGCACTGGTAAAATCTTCCAGCTATCTCATCTTATATGTGAAAGAATATCTTTAAGCTGATGGGACTTCAACTGTGAAAACATATTTATCTTTTTTATCTAGGTCTATATAATGAGATAAAAAAGATAAAAACCAATCAGCCTATATCGGGTTCACGGAAATATTGTGCCGTGACAGCCTGGGGCGGAATAGCCCTCTCTTTGTACAGTCCCGCAAGAAGGACATCTGCAGAACCCCGTGGGGCTGCAGGTTCGAAAGGACCGGGAATGCTGCCGGAAAAAAAACCGGCGCATTTTTCGGGGGCATCCGAAAGAAAGAGAACCTCTCTTTTTCGGTCTTCTGAAGGGAAAAGAGCTGCCTGAAGTTCGTCACGGCTGTATGCTCTCGGAGGCATTGCCTCTTTCGGGTGCTCCCCCGCCGCCGCAGGGGCGTAGAGAGCTGAATACACCCTCCCTCCGCCGGCCCAGAGAAGAGGACAGATGTGGCTTTGTGAACTGCCGGGCCTTCCGAAGACGAGCGATTCAAGTGAAGACAGTGGAATTACAGGCTTTTCGCCGGCTGCCCAGGCGAGGAACTGGGAAAAAGCTACCCCCACCTTTATTCCGGTGAAGGAGCCGGGACCATTGACTACAGCGATAAAATCGAGATCCTGAACCTTGAAGGAAAAACACCTGAGAAAAAAATCGACAAGAGACGGCAGGAACGAGGATTGCCTTTTTCCTAGATCGAGATTCATTTCTCCGCAGACGGTTCCTCCCTCGGAAAGTCCGAGAGCGGTCCATCGTGCGTTGGAGCAGTTGATCGACAAAATTCGGTGTTTCATTCGGGAATGACCTCCCCTATGATCTGCCAGATTAGGGAAAGAAGTTCCTCCCCTTCGGGGTTGAGAGCAAAAAAGTCGAATTGGCGGCGTTCCGGAAACCTGAGAAAATCAGGGGAAGAAATTTGTACTTTCCAAAGGGGCCGCCCAGAAAAATACGGGACCTTTTCTGCCCATTCTACGAAAAGAACCGTCTCGCCGGAGTCGTCTTCCTGGAGGTCGAGATCATCGACATCCCGGGACTCCAGCCTGTAGAGGTCTGAATGAACGATCTTCCTGTTCCCGGCAGAGTAATGGTTGACGAGAGTGAAGGAAGGGCTTCGCACTTTTCTGAAGCCGAGGGCCTCGCAGAACCCCCGGACCAGGGTCGTTTTTCCTGCTCCCAGATCTCCGGAAAGGAGAATAGTAATCCCGCCGGAAATATGCCCCGCAAGCAACGCACCGAGCTGTGCCGTTTCCTCTTCGGATTCAGTCACCGCCGTTCGTGACGGCTTAAAAAACATTATCTGGTCACCACTCCTCTATTTTTTTCTTCGGAGAATGAAGATAAAAAGAAGGGCACCGAAAATGACCAGAAAAACGGAAAACAGCATGGGAGCAAAGGAGATTTCTCTTTGCATGTGCCGTGCTCCAAGGAGCCAGAAGAGCGCCAGGGCAAAACCTGCGGCCGTATAACGAAATCCTTTTATACGGATTCTCTCTGTCTTTTTCAGTTCTTCATCCCAGTCTATTCTTTTTCTTCTCACAATGGTCAATTCCTCATTCTCATGAGTATTCCGGGGATTTCATCCGCGATTTCCCCTGCAAGGACTCCGTCAAAACCCTTCGATGCGGCCAGGGACTCTGCCGCCATTCCATGAACGCATGCACCCAGGGCGGCGCTTTCAAGGAGAGGGGTCCCGGCGGACAGAAAGGCGGCGATTACCCCTGCGAGGACATCACCGGAGCCGGGAACGGCAAGGCTCCTGTTCCCTGCCGTGACGAGATAGGTTTGCTGTCCGTCGTCGCAGAGTGTTCCTGCTCCCTTAAGAAGAACCGGCCCCCACTCCTCCGCTACACGTCGTGCCGACGAGATCCGGTCTTTCCTGACATCCTCCGGCCGGACCCGAAGAAGCCGGGCCGCCTCTCCTTCATGAGGTGTGAGGAGGACTCTTTCCCTGTCGAACCTGTCTCCCGATTCCGATAGCCAGAACAATCCGTCGCCGTCAAGGATGATGTTGCCTTGCCAGGCGGAAAGCACAAGGCGGCAGAGTTCTCCAGCCCTATCGGAACGGCCTAGTCCAGGTCCCAGAATGACTGTTTCAATCCTCTCCGACCATGCGGAAAGTGTTTCGGCAATTTCTCCGTCGCTCTTCGAGAAAAGGCCGCTTTCAAGGATCGCTTCGGGAAGGAAGGAGGAACATGGTGCACAGGATGTTTCATCGGAAAAGAGAATACCAAGCCCGCCCCCCGCTCTCAGAAAAGACCGGACGGAAAGAAGAGGCGCTCCCCGGTAGAGTGCGCTTCCTCCTATCACCATGGCTCCGCCTCTCATGCCCTTGTGGATGTCTTCAGGAAAATGGGGAGGGAGCAGCCTCCCGTATTCCGGAGAGAAAGAACGGATGCGGGGAACGGCGTTCCGGGGCAGCGGGAAACCGATGCCCGCCACAATGACTTCCCCTGCAAGCTTTCTCCCGTCGCCTGCGGCGATCCCTGTTTTGGGAGCGATCATCGTGATGGTCATGGCGGCTCCTGCACAATTCCCGTCAGCTTCTCCCGAGTCCGGATCAATTCCGGTCGGGATATCCAGGGCAACGATTCTTCCCGCCTCTTTTGAAAGGGAGCAAAGCCGGGCAATTTCTCCCCTCAGGGGGCCTGACGAGCCGATACCCAGAAGTGAATCCACCAGGATATCTGCCTTTCGGATGTTCCAGACAATCTCCTCGTCTGAAGAGACAGATGAACAGGAGACGTGAATCCCGCACTGAACGGCAAGGCGGCAGTTCTCTTCCGTGATTCCCTTCAGGCTGTCGATAGGAACCGCTGAGAAAATCCGGACCTTCCTCCCTTGTGCAGCGAGATGCCTTGCCGCGACGTACCCATCGCCTCCGTTTTTCCCGGGGCCTGCGAGAACGAGAATCTCGCCCAACGGAAACCGGTTCATAATGACGCCGGCAGCCGCCGCCCCCGCGTTTTCCATGAGGAGAGATTCGGAAACCGCAAGGTTTTCCATAATCTCATTTTCTAATCTTCTGATTTCAGCGGATGTGAAGTAATTCATGGCTTGCCTCGATGGCGACTACGGCAACGGCATACTCTCCGTCGTGAGAAATGGAGAGAAAGGGGTATCCTTTTTTTCCGCCCGGAATAAGGTCTTCCACGGATTCCCCCACACGGAGAACCGGTCCGCTTTCCGTCCGTTCCACCCAGACTCCGCAGAAGGCAATGGAATACATGGAAACCGAAGAAGCCTTTGAAAAGGCTTCCCTTGCGGCAAAGCTTCCGGCAAGATGCCGTGCGGGGTCAGCCTTTGAAAAGGCGTAGGCGACTTCGTCAGGATGGAAGACCCTCTTCAGGAAATGGTCGGACCGGATGGATTTACGCATTCTTTCCACGTTGCAGAGATCGACTCCCAGTCCCACAATCACGTTGTTTCCTCCACACGAAATTTGATTTTTACGAAGGTTATACCATAAAAAAAGGGCTCCGGCAAAACCGGAACCCTTTTTTCCTCAATAATGGTGGGTGGTAGAGGACTCGAACCTCTGACCTCTTCCGCGTCAAGGAAGCGTTCTTCCTCTGAACTAACCACCCAACAGGAAAGAATTCTACATACCTCAGGGCCTTTTGTCAATAAGCCGCCCGGAACAAAACGCCCATATCCGGGAAAACGAGAGCTTCCGCATCCATTCGGGAGTTTCCCATCCTTTGCGGACAGACGCCCTGGACAGGGCTCCGCTGAACAAGGCTCCCCAATAGGCATAGGGCGATTTCGTCCACAAACCTATGACGAAACAGGAGAGACAGATAAGCCCAAAAAAATTTCTGTAGGTCAAAACCTTTCACCCCTGCTCTTTTACCACGGAGTCCCAAGCAGAAAATGGGGCAGAAACAGAGAAAGCCTGGGAAAATAGGTTGTTATGAGGAGCGTCGGGACCCATGCAAAGGCTATTATCCAGAGCGTCGGCCCCATCATCTCGTTTATTGGCGCGTTACCCAATCGACCCCCAAGGTACAGGACGGGTGCCGCCGGCGGTGTGATGCATCCCAGTCCCGTATTGACGCCCACGATGGCCGCGTAATGGATGGGATTGAAGCCGAGTTCGATGATTATGGGCATGAGTATGGGGGTTCCCAGTGTGACTGAGCTGATATCGTCCATGAGCATTCCCATGATGACCAGGAAAATATTGATCATGAACAGAATGATCCAGCGATTTTCGGAGACGGAACGAAAGAGCCCCAGCATCTTCCCGGGGAGGTCCTCCATGATATAGAGCCTGCTGAGCATCATGACTGAATAAAGCATTACCATGACAACACCAGTGGTGACCGCCGACTCGACAAGGGAGTCCCATAGGCCTCTCCATGTGAGTCCCCTGTAAATGAACATGCCTGTCGGGATTGCGTACACCACTGCAACGGCGGCCGCTTCGGTGGGAGTCATAATGCCTCCGTAGATACCGCCGAGAACTATAACGGGAAGCATGAGGGCGGGAAGGGCCGAGAGCCCCCGTTCCTTGAAGAGGCGCATTTTTTCCTTGCCGTGGACAGGTTCGTTTACCTTGACATCGGGATTATTGCGCACAAGCCAGCAATTAACTACGCAGATGAGGGCTGTCATAATGAGCCCCGGGATGACTGTCGACAGGAAGCAGGCAAGAATTGACTGGCCCCCGATCCAGGCAAAGATGATAAGTGTCGAATTGGGAGGAATCAGCATTCCGAGAAGGGAGGCGTTTGACATGACCGCCGCCGCGACGCCCCTGGGGTAGCCTGCTTCCCTGAGTCTCGGGAACATGATGGAACCGATGCAGGAAAGAGTGGCGCATGCCGATCCGGTAATGGATCCGAAAACGGCACAGGAGATCGTCCCCACAACGCCGAGACCGCCTTTAACTCTTCCGACGAGAAGGTCGACGAGGTTGATCAGCTTTTCACCGATCCTTCCCCTCTCCATGATGCCTCCCGCCATTATGAAGAGAGCGATGGAGATAAGCGCGATGCTGTTCATCGAACTGAATCCGTAGGGAAGAACCATGGAAGTCTGGTACCCTGCGCCCTGCGGACCGCCGAAGAAGAGCAGCCACGCGGTCGAGGCCATAAAGCTCATGGGAACCGGGACGCCGAGCATGAGACAGAAAAGAAGGATCAGAACGGCGATGTATATCATAAAATTCCTCCTTTAATCAAAGCCCGGAAACTGCGTAGCATTCTCATGAAAAAATAGTAGGACATGAAAATGAGACCGAGAAAGACCGCCAGGTAGGATGTCCAGAGCGGAATCTGCCAGACAGTGGTCTTGGGAATCGCGATGCCTGTGCCGAGGGGTCCCATGAAGCCGAACATGAAAAAATCGTATCCGTACCACGTAAAAAGAATGCTGATCCCGGTGGTGATGAGATTCCGAAGAAAGATGACTGTTCTCTTGAGAGTTCCGTCCTTCATATAGGAATCCACTACGTCGGCGGAAACATGAGTGTCATTGTAGGCGCCGTAAGCACCTCCCATGAAATAAAGCCAGAAGGCGAAAAGTTTCACCCATTCCTCGAAGCCGTACAAGTCGCCGCCGATGATGTAGCGAGTGAATGCCGCAGCCGATATCACCACTGAAAGCAAAAGGGAACAGGCAACGGTGACAATGGAGAAAAAGGACAGAAGGACAAGATCGATCGGGGACTTTCTGTCCGGCCTGTTTTCAGGGAAGCAGCCCATGGCTTCGCGTTCTGACATGCATTTCTCCTTTCTGCCTCAAGGGAGCAGGCGGAGGAAGCACTCCTCCGCCGTGCTCCGCAGGCTTGCCGTGTAGATTATTTGGGGGCGTACTGCTGCTTGAATTCTTCTATCAGTTCCTTGGAGAACTTGTCAGCAAGCTTGTCCCATGTGGCGGAAACCTTCACGAAAATGGGCTTCAGCTCTTCGGGTGAATAGGTAAATACCTGTATGCCGGCCTGTCTCATAAGCTCGAGATGTTTTTCCTGGTCCTGCTTCGCAAGTTCGATGCTCATTTCAGTGACCTTCGCGCATGCATCGGCGATGACCTTCTGATCTGCAGGAGAGAGCTTATCCCAGGTTTTCTGGCTGATCATGTAATTGAAGTTTTCAACGGAGTAATTCAGGTCGTACCAATACTTCAGAACGTCTTTCAGCATGGTGTAGGCAGCCGTCGGGGTCATCCCGTCCACGCCGTCGGCGACTCCTGTCTGGAGGGCTGTGTAAACTTCCGCCCAGGGAACGGTGACGGTCTTGTAGCCCATGGCTTCCGCGCCGAGTTTGTACACGTCCATGTTGGGGATGCGCACGAGAATTCCCTTGTCCACGTCGGGATTCAGGGGCTCGTTTACCGGTTTCGTGCTTCCGATGCCGATAAAGCCTTCAACCTGGAAGCCGAGGAGCTTCACGCCAAGTCGCGAGCTGAGTTCGTCCATTTTTTTGAACAGCCATCCGTCAGCGGCGAAGACTTCCTTCGCTTCGTCGAAATTCCTGACGAAGCAGTTGATGTAGGTTACTTCCAGCCTGGGGTCGAACTGGCTGGGGACGGAAATGGCCGCCATGTCTATGGTGCCCCGGATGAGCTCTTCATAGACAAGGGTATAGTCGCCCAGCTGGTTCGCGGGATAAACGACGATTTCGATTCTTCCGTTCGTCTTTTCCTTGACTTCTTCGGCAATCTGGTGCATGAGCTTTGTGGCGGTATGCTCAGTGGGAACCTGTCCCGCAAAACGAAGGGTCATCTCGGGAGCCGCGGAGGACATCGCCGGGACGGCAAGAGATACAGCAAAAACAGCCGCGAGAAGAAGAAGGGCGAATTTTGTTCTCTTATGCATTATTTCAGCACTCCTTTCAGTTTTCTATCACCAAGAGTTGCTCTCCGAAGCGCTCTTTCCTCCACTGTCAGGCCGGCTTCTCCTTCAATTCCCCCTTTAAAAAGATGTTTTCTGGAACTTGTGTTCAGAAACTCTCCTGTGCGGTTCTGGCGATAATCTCTTCCTGGTGGTGATCGTCCAGGTCGACAAAATAATCGCTGTAGCCCGCTACCCTAACAAGAAGGCCGCGGTATTCATCGGGATTTTTCTGGGCTTTTCTCAGTGTTTCCGTGTCAACGACATTGAACTGGATATGATGACCGCCGAGATTGAAATAGGTTCTGACGAGCCGGGCCATTTTCTCCAGGCCCCCCTCCCCGTCCAGAACAGACGGAAGAAACCGCTGGTTCAGGAGAGTCCCTCCCGATTTGACCTGGTTCATCTTGCTGAGGGATTTCACCACTGCCGTCGGCCCCCTCCGGTCGGCTCCGTGGGAGGGAGACGTGCCGTCCGATTCCGGAACATGGGCGAATCGCCCGTTCGGCGTCGCCCCGAGTTTTTTCCCGAAGTATATGTGGCATGTGGTGGACAGCATGTTTACGTGATAGGTGGATCCCTTTGGTGACCGCTTCCCGTCGATGGCATCGAGAAGGGACCCGTAGACCTTTTGCATGATTGAATCTGCGTATTCATCGTCGTTTCCGAAGAAGGGTGTCCGGTTCCAGACGAACTGCCGGAGCTCTTCGTGATCTTTCCAGTTGTCCTTCAGCGCATCCAGCAAAGAATTCAGAGCGACGGAGCCCTCTTCAAAGACATGCTTTTTGAGCACGGAGAGGCTGTCCGTTACGGTTCCTATGCCGCAGCACTGGATATAGTCCGTATTGTACCGTGCTCCGCCGTCGTAGTAGTCTTTTCCGTTCTCGATGCAGTCGTGGATGAGGACGGAAAGGTACGGGGCCGGGGCATGGCGGGCGAACATCCGCTGGATGTAGTTGTCGGTCCGGATTTTGACATTCACCACATGGGCGAGCTGTTTTTCGAAGGCCCGGTACAGGTCGTCGAAATCACGAAACTCCAGGGGATCTCCCGAAGCAATTCCTATTTTTTGTCCGGTGAGGGGGTCGGTGCCGTTGTTGAGCGTAAGCTCAAGGATCTTCGGCACATTCAGGTACCCGTGGAGAATGTAGGCTTCTTTCCCGAAGGATCCCGTCTCCACGCATCCGCTTGTTCCTCCGGTTCGGGCGTCCTCAACCCGTTTTCCCATTCCGAGCTGCTCCATGACCACTGCATCGGAATTGAAGGCCGAAGGATACCCCGAGCCGCGCCTCATGATCCGGCATGCATGCCGGAGGAACCTTTCCGGCGTTCTTGATGATATGTGGACGCTCGCCTGGGGCTGAAGAAGCTGAAGTTCGTCGAGGACGTCGAGCATGAGGTAGGAGACTTCGCTGACCCCGTCGGCGCCGTCTTCAGTCACTCCTCCGAGATTGATCTGGGTAAAATCATTGTAGGTCCCGCTTTCGGCAGCCGTGACGCCGACCTTGGGAGGAGCAGGCGTATTGTTGACCTTTATCCAGAAGCAGGAAAGGATCTCCTTTGCTTTTTCCCGGTCCAGAGTGCCATCCCGGATTTCTTTTTCATAGAAAGGGGCGAGGTGCTGGTCAAAATGGCCGGGAGACATGGCATCCCACCCGTTCAGCTCCGTGATTGTTCCGAGGTGGGTGAACCAGTAGGTCTGGACCGCTTCGTGGAAGTCCCTGGGGGCATGGGCGGGAACATGGCGGCAGACATCAGCAATTTTGAGAAGTTCGGCTCTCCTTTCGGAGTCCTCCGTTCCTTCCGCCATCCTCTCGGCCAGTGCCGCATGCCTTTCCGCGAATAGGATGACGGCGTCGCAGGCAATGTCCATCGCCTGCAGCTCCTCATTTTTTTCCGTTGCATGAGGATCGTTTATCCAGTCCAGGTTTTTCATTGCACAGGTAATCCTGCTCTTCAGGTCAAGAAGTCCTGTGCGGTAAATTGTCCCGTCGAGGGCTGTGTGTCCCGGTGCACGCTGCTCCATGAATTCGGTAAAACAACCGGCTTCGTAGAGGGCAATCCATTCCGCGGGAAGATTTGAGAAAATCCGATCCCGGAGAGTTCTCCCTTTCCAGTAGGGAACGACGTGTTCGCTGTATGCGGAAATATCCCCCTGTGACACCGTGTACCGTGTCATGGGCCGGGAGTTCAGTATCTCGAAATCCTCCGCCGTATGGCAGTTCAGCTCGGGAAAAGTGGAAACGGCCTTGGGGCGGGGACCCCTTTCCCCGACGATAAGCTCCCTGTCACCGATGTATATCGTTTTTTTCTCGCAGAGATTATAGAAATTTTTCGCCCTCAAAACAGGAACGGAATACTTTCCCTCGTTTTCCCGGTAAAACTCGGTGGTCAGCACCGCCCTTTCGATGGAAACGCTCGGTGCGGTTTCAAAACTTTCTTTGCGCAGACACTCTATTCTCTCGTTCATGACAAGCCGTTACCCTCCTTTTACCGCTTCAATGCCCTGTCTTCGGAATATATCGAGAGCTTCCGCTATTTTGTCTTCTCTTGGCGGAAGATAATTCCCCATTTTGTACTCCATTACCAGGTTCCTGTATTTTCCTTCGCCTGTGGAATGATACGGGAGTATGTTGACCCCGGAAAGAGTTTTCAGAGAGGCTGAAAGCTCGGCGACAGCTTCGAGATTCTCTGTGTCGTCGTTAATTCCGGGAATGAGCGGCATCCTGATGTTAATTCGGCCCCTGCCTCTCCGGACAAGGGTTTCATCAAGCTTTCCCAGGTTAGACAAAATTATGCGATTACTTACGCCAGTATAGTATTCATGCTTCTTTGGGTCAATGTGCTTTATATCGAAAAGAAAAAGATCAGCAATTTCCGCCGCTTCGAGGATATTCTTTTCCTCGCAGTATCCGGAAGTGTCTATGGCGGTATGTATCTCTTCATCCTGCAGCTTCAGGAGGCAGGCGAAAAGAAAACGGCTCTGAAGGAGGGGTTCTCCTCCGGAAAAGGTGACCCCTCCCCCTGATTCATCATAAAATGGAATGTCCTTTTGTGCTTCCTGTACAACATCTCCTAGAGTCATTTCTCTTCCGGCAATTTCGATCGCAGACGGAGGACAGGTGTCTGCGCATATACCGCAGAGAGTACATTTTTCCTTGTCGTGGCTGAGCCGGCCGTCTGCCTTTCTGCTCCACGCGCCGGACGGGCAGACGGCTATGCAGCGGCCGCAGCCGATGCACCTGTTCGGGTGGCGCAGAAGGACGGGCTGAGGGGATATGCCTTCCGGGTTATGGCACCACCAGCAGGAAAGGGGACATCCTTTCAGAAAGAACGTGGTCCGTATTCCCGGTCCGTCGTGTATGGAATATCTCTTTATATCGAACACGAGTCCCCTGGTCATTTTTTCTCCACAGTCCCGCTCAGCCCTTCTCCCGGTCATCATGCCCTTCCCGCCGACCTCCAGCAGGGTTCGAGAAGTTCGAGCACTTCGGGGCTGCCGAGCCCCAGGCGCTCCACCGTCTCCTTCGTCGGC